>NZ_JAUBRN010000028.1:0-83461 GCF_036701875.1 Microcoleus sp. MON1_C5
TAATCAGTTACACTAACCAAAGGGTTAGGCTAACCGTCCCTGGATTTTTAATCCATTTAGGTTAAACGAATCGCACATATACTTATCTTAACTGTACTCTATTTACCTGCAATCTGCTGTATGTGGAGGCTCTGCCTCCCCTTACCAATTACCAACTACCAATTAAGATGTCTAAATATTATGTATTTTTTACCAGAAATATCTTACCGCAACCCAATATCGCGAGCTTAGTTCAAGTTGCACACTCTGCCAATGCCGCAGCAAACCTCGGTTATCCAGCAGTTTTGGTATACCTCCGCAAAGGCTGGAGTGCTTTGAATCCGGTTGATTTGCTTTTTCCTTTTCAACCCAGGAAACCCCATGACCAACTTGCCAAAAGTTACAATATTCAAGATAAATTAAAAGTAGCAGATTTGCCCATGCCGTGGCCGATCGACCTTTTGGACAGCAAGTGGACGAGTTCCAGTACAATAGTATCAAAATACTACTTACCGATTCACCTGCTTAACTCCACTAAAATTGTCCATAGCCGGGACTGGAACTTTGTCAAAGCAGCAGTTAAAAACGGAATTCCCGCTATCTACGAACAGCATCACCATGAAAACAAGCAATTTGAATCAGAAATTGTCCGCAATCCTCTGTTTCAGATTTCCGTAACTGTTGCCGATACAGTGCGAGACAGCATGATTTTGAATGGGATGCCGCCGGAAAAAGTAATTACGCTGCACAACGGTTTTAACCATTTGTTTCTCGCGAGACAAACAGAAGCTGCCCAGAATTGGCGACAGCAATTATTAGAAGATGACAGACAGCATTTAGCAGTTTATGCAGGCGGACTTTACCCGTTTAAAGGTGTCGATATGCTAGTGGATGTGGCCCAGGAGTTGCCGCGAGTTCAATTTGCGATCGCGGGTGGCGATTCATCCCAAGTAACAGCCTACCAGCAATTAGCCAAATCCAAGCAAGTTAACAACATTAAATTTCTCGGCTACCTCCCTCAAAATCAACTGGCTAGCTTGCTGCAAGCAGCCGATGTTTTGACTCACCCTCACTGTTTGACAGAAGCCGCGACGTTCACATCTCCTTTAAAATTCTTTGATTACATGGCCTCGGGAACTCCGATTGTAGCGACGGAAATTGCATCTTTAAGGGAATTTAAATCGGGAAATATAGCAGCAACTTGGTGCGAACCGGATAACCCGCACCATTTCGCGCAAAGCATTCGAGATTGTTTAACCAAATATCCGAGGAAAAGCGAAGGCTATGCAGAAACAAGGGATTTTGTCAAGCAATTTTCGTGGGAAAATAGGATAGAGAGAATTTTAAGTTATGTGGATGACCAAGTGCGATCGCAAATCATTCCTTAATTCTCATCCGATAATTTTAAAATCCGTAGGGGCCGGTTTTACCAACAATCATAGCCTAAAATTAATAATCTCATAAACCCGCCCCGCCCACACGCTAAACCAGATTTATTATTAGATATGAACCCAAAAATTATCGGCGCAATCACCACCTACCCAGGCATGAGTCAAAGCGACTGGCTGTGGCAACAAACCCCCCACAACTTCGGCAAATGGGGAAACATTCAAATGCTCGCCAACCACCCCGAACCCGACTTTTTACTGATGTATCAATTCGACTTTCCCAAACCTTCTAAAAATCAATCATGGCTCGAAAAAATACGTCGCTACAGGCATCAAAACCAAGAAAATTACATTCAAGAAAAATTGCGCGGTGTCCCCACAGAACGCATAATTTACCTGATCCGCGAGCCACCATTACCAGAAGTTATTAAAATTACGAAAGTTAACTACGAACAAGCCAAACTTTATTGCGGTTACGTTTCCGGGCCCGACGATTTCGCACCAAAACCCGATTATATGCCCGCGATTTGGTATCACTCTAACTCGTTTCGAGAACTCGATGAAATGCCTGCGCCGCCGAAAACTAAATCCTGTTCTTGGATTACTTCAGGTGTTAGCCGCAGCGCCAATCACCGCCATCGGCTAGACTTTATCAGATTGCTGCAAGAACGACAATTAAATTTTGACCTTTACGGGCGAAACTTGCCAACTTGGGCGCGCGGGAACGGCACTATGAACAATAAATGGCACGCTGTCGCACCATACTATTACAACTTAGCTATAGAAAATTATGCCGAAAACGATTGGTATGTCAGCGAGAAGCTTTGGGATGCTTTGTTAGCTTGGTGTTTGCCAATTTATTACGGCGGTTCGGCGGCGGATAAATTGTTGCCGGCGGGGAGTTTTCTGCGGCTGCCGAGTTTGGATGAGAAAGGAGTAGAATTTATTAAAGAGGTTTTGGCTACGCCGGATTATTGGCATGAAGCCAGGGAAAAAATTGCTGAAGCTAGACAAATCATTCTCCACGAATTGAACTTGCTCAATTGGCTATCTAAGTTTGTATCTCAGGAAATAACATCATGACAGAAAACCCAAATCAACCCAGAGAATACGATGCCGTACTCGCCGGCCAATCTCAAGTGCCATTTGGGGCGACTGTCTTAGGCGGGGTTCCCGGTGTTAAGAGTCGGTTAGCTTCACCGATTGTCGAAGTCAGAATCACCGCACTGTATGAAGCGTTGAAATATGGAGAACCTGGTTTAGACTTGATAATTTCGGCATTGCAGGATGAATCAATAAAGGTGAAGTTGGCTGCATATTCGTTGCTGAAGGAGAGAGATGAACCAAATATAAAAGAGAAGTTCCAAAAATATTCGCCTATTTTTGACTTTGATGCGATTACAGTTGATGCCAAAGGAAAAGAAAACAGTGGCCGCCGTGATTATGCTCACTTCTTGCGCGAAGATTTAGGGAATCCAGTTGTGCTGGAAATGGTTTATATTCCCGGCGGTACATTTATTATGGGTTCACCAGCAACAGAAAAAGGTAGAACATATGATGAAAGTCTGCAGCATCAAGTAACAGTAGCCGCTTTTTATGCAGGCAAATATCTCATCACCCAAGCACAGTGGCAAGCAGTGATGGGAAATAACCCATCGTGGTTTCAAGGTGAAAAACTTCCTGTAGAAAAAGTATCGTGGAATATGGCAGTCGAATTCTGTGGCAAACTCTCGCAAAAAATCGGGAAAAAATATCGCCTCCTGAGTGAAGCTGAATGGGAATACGCCTGTCGTGGCGGTACAACAACCCCTTTTCATTTTGGGGAAACTATTACCCCGGAATTAGTCAACTATAACGGACACAAACCCTACGCAAACGCCCCCAAAGGACTTGGCCGCGGAAAAACAACCGATGTCGGGAGTTTTCCTCCCAATGCCTTTGGACTGTACGATATGCACGGCAATGTTTGGGAGTGGTGCAGCGATAAGTGGCACGGTAGCTATGAGGGTGCACCAAGTGACGGAAGTTCCTGGGAAGAAACTGGTAGAGATAATTTCCGAGTGCAGCGTGGCGGTTCCTGGGCCAGCCATGCGGTCAGTTGTCGCAGTGCCTATCGTGTCAGGGGCTCGGTGGGCAACCGCGAATCGTATATCGGTTTTCGTGTGGCTCTGTCTTTCGCGTAGCCTCGGGTTTTTGGTTCTGTGCTTTAGTCTTCCCCGATGGCCCTTTTCTATCCTTTTACCCTTTAGATAATTTGGCGGTTGAAACCGCAACTACACAAACAAAGTCCGCCTTCGCGAGACTATATATATGAATGGAATTTGCACGCTTGCCAACGATACAGTTTATGACCAACTAATTGCCTTGCTCAACAGTATTGAAGTTATCTTAGGCTCAAATACTCCTGTCTGTATTTATCCTTTTGACGACCAAATAGAGCAAATTCAAGCTGAAATTGTTAACCGTCCCAACGTCTTTATTTATGAAGATAGCGCCTCAATTCAGCGGTGGGATATGTTTATGCAAGCAGCAAGTCCTCAAAGTATAAACCGTAAGTACAGAATTTATGGTGGACATCGGCGTTTTTGTGCCTTTGACAACCCTTTTGATAATTTTGTCTATATGGATGCTGATACATTATTAATGAATTCACTAGACGGGATTTTTCAAAAGTTGAATGATTATGATTGTGTCGTCTACGATTTTCAATTTTATCATCCAGAGAAGGTCTATAATATTGAATCACAAAAACTGTTTAATGTTTTTGAACAGCAGCAACTTAAATCAGAAATATTTTGTTCGGGATTTTACGGTTCAAAGCGAGGTTTGTTTGACCAGGAAAAAATAGAGTGGTTATTGTCAAAACTCAAGGAAGGAGAATCGGAAATTCTTTACAAAACCGGCGATCAACCTGTTTTAAACTATATGTTTATGCGGTCTGGTATTCCGATTTATAATTTTGCTTATCATTTGCCAGACAGCGAAAGAACTGGGTCTTCTGTAACTTCAAAACATTTTGAAGAACGAGATAATATTCTGTACGATAAGGGTAATAGACTCACCTATATTCATTATATTGGAATTCCTCCAAGTATTACTGAAGCAGTGTGCCTCGGCGAAAATATTGAGTTTCCCTACCGAGATTTATTTTTACACTATCGCTACTTGCACGAACCTGAAAAGCGCCCAGTTTTTACAGCACCTTCTAGGTCATATAGTGAAAGTCCTAATTTTTTCAATAGAATTTTCAGAAAACTAAAACTAAATCTCAGAGGATAAATGTATGAATCGCGGGATTTATATTGTGGCGAATGATAAAGTGATCGAAAGTGCGATCGCCCTTTTAAACAGCATACGTCTGTACAATTGTCAAGTACCTGTTTTTCTGATTCCCTTCGACGACAATTATCAGCAAGTCGCAGCCGCCCTCAGCCGTCTCCACGGGGTGCGATTGTTCCCAAATCTGGAGTTTGTCGAACAGTTTACCAGGGAAATTGGCCAAATGTTCGATCGCAACTTTTTAGCCCTCCCCAACAAAATGCGAAAACTCGCAGCCTGGTTTGGCCCCCTCGACGAATTTCTGTACATCGATACCGATATCATCGTCTTTGAAGACATCGCAGCCAACCTAAACAAATTATCAGAAGTAGACTTTTTTTGCTGCGACTACCACCACCTCAGCGAAAAACTGCGAAATGTATTTTCACCACTTGTAAAAGAACAAAATATCTTTACAGACTCACAGCTTCAAGATGTATTTAACAGCGGTTTTTGGGCTTCGAGGAAAGGAACTATTTCAGAATCGCAAATGTATGACATATTGCGCGAATGTTCCCACCATCGAGAATATTTTGACTTTACTCAAAATGTCACCGACCAACCTATACTAAATTATATTATTCTTAAATTGATTTCCAAGCGCTGCAATCTTGTTAAAGATTCAGCAACAGAACCTGGAAGCTGGGCGGGTTCCAAGCATTTTCAGGAAATAGATTATGTTCTTTATGACAAAGGCAAAAGGTTAAAATATCTTCACTGGGCTGGAATACCGATTAAATCGGGTAGTCCTTATTGGAAACTTTGGAAACATTATCGTTATCTCAATGAGGAAGAGGAAAAACCTAATTTAGTGCAAAAGATATTTCGATATTGGCATGATAAATAATATTCTTTGTAGTCACAAGGCGATTGAAATCGCTAGCAACGCGAGCACACAAACGAAGTCCACGCGCAATAAGAAATTAACTGGTTTACAGGCCGCACCTAGTAACGAGTAGAATTATTCAATCTAAAATCTAAAATCTAAAATCTAAAATCCGATGGCTGATGGCATTTATATTCTAGCAAACGATGTTGTGTTTGACCACTTAGTAGCTTTATTGAACAGTCTTGAAGTCAATGGGGCAAAAAATATTCCTGTTTGCATTATTCCCTATGATGATAACTTGAAAAAAGTGCGATCGCACATTTCGCTCTTACACAATGTCACACTGTTTGACAATACCGATTCCATCGATTTTTGGGAAAACTTTGCGACTCAGGCTTGGACATCTCACCGCAAGGCTCAACAAGTTTGGCAAGCTAAAGGTTGGGGGCAAGTTCATGGTTTGGGAATGCACCGAAAATTTTGCTGTTTTGACGGCCCTTTTGACAAATTTGTCTATTTTGACTGCGACACTCTGTTGATGGGTTCTCTGGATTATATCTATCAAAAACTTGATGAGTTTGATTGGGTAGCCAACGATTTTCAATACAAATCTGACCTCAATTATGTATTTGATTCATCATCTCCCAAACTAGCCGAAATTTTCAATCTTGGTCAACTGCAATCCCAAATTTTTTGTGCTGGTTGGTTTGCTTCAAAAAAAGGTATTTTAAATAGAAATAACTCAAATCAGATGTTAGATAAATTGACTTCGGGAGAAGCTGAAATTTTGGCTTTGCGGGGAACTGACCAACCTTTATTTAACTATTTAGTCGCCCGCAGCGGCATCTCTTTTTATAACTTTGCTTATCATCAACCTGCACTGGTAACGGGAAATCATTGGTCTTCTAAATTTGAGGTGATAGATTATGTTCTATACGATAAAGGGCGACGATTGACTTACTTGCACTACATGAGTATTTCGGCTGCAAAGTTTACTCGCTTGTGTGCTGGCGAAGATGTTGAGATTCCTTACCGAGAGGTGTTTCTGCACTACCGATATTTGAAGTCGCCGGAAACACGACCAAAACTCGCACCTCCAAATTTGTTGGTTCGCTTGCAGAGAAATCTCAAAACTTGGGGAATTAGAAAAATTAACAATGTTCAATTTAAGTTGCGGAATTTCTGGGATAGATAGCCTCTAACTGTACTCTAACTGTACAAAGACTGAATCCACTCCCATTCGTGCCTTAAACCTTCTTCTAAAGCAACCTGCGGCTGATAACCTAAGATTTTCTTGGCTTTAGACACATCCGCGCTAGTGTGTCGCGCGTCTCCCCTCGCAGCTTCAGTAAAATCTATCCGAATAGGTCGATCGACAATTCTCTCTATTGTATCAATAACTTCTTTTAAAACTACCCGACTTCCCCCACCAATATTAAAAACTTCCCCTGCAGCTTCTGGAACCTCAGCCGCCGCTAAATTCGCCGCAACGCAATCGCTGATAAACGTAAAATCCCGCGTTTGCAATCCGTCGCCGAAAATTGAAATCGCCTCATCAAACAAAATCGACTTAAAAAACTTGTGAAAAGCCATATCCGGGCGCTGTCTCGGCCCGTAAACGGTAAAATAGCGCAGCGAAGTAGTCGGAAGGCCAAAATTTTTGTAATAAAGCCCGCACAAACGTTCACCGGCTAACTTCGTAATTCCGTAGGGAGAAACCGGCTGCGGACAAGCATTTTCATTCGTGGGAAAAGATTCAGCATTGCCGTAAATTGAAGAAGAAGAAGCATAGACAAACTTTTGCAATCTTGGCGCATATTTTGCCGCTTCTAACAATACTTGAGTGCTGTTAATATTCCGTTCGGTATAGCTGCGAAAACCGTCGCCCCAGCTAGCACGAACTCCTGCTTGCGCCGCCTGATGAAATATTACCTTAACATCGGATAAAAGCGAGCGCCAATTTTGAGACAAAATATCGCCTTCCACCAATTCAAAACCCGGATACTTTTCAAATCGTGCAATATTCTTGCGCTTGAGATCCGGATCGTAATAATCGTTGAACTCATCAACACCGATCACCGTCTCGCCTCGATTTAAAAGAGTTTCTACTAAGTTAGATCCAATAAATCCCGCCGCACCCGTAACAAGTAAAATACTCATTAGATTTTAGATTTTAGATTTTAAAAATTTTACACAAATTATTGCATAAGTTGTCTTCTTTTTCTTTCTCTTCCTCTGCGTTCTCTGCGTTCTCTGCGGTTCAAAAAGCATCAAATAGGATAATCTTAGAGAACTATCAACCCCCTTCCTTCTGATAAAAAGAGGTTGATAGTTAACTTTCATTGTTCAAAAGAATCCAGATCCAGCGCTTGGGAACCTCCGCGTTCTAACTCGATCAAAAGCTTACCTAGCTGAGTCCAAACTAGCCAGCCCGTGAGTAGCGTCAGTGGCAAAGCTAGGGCATAAGAAAGTAGTTTTGGAAAGCCAAAAATCTCCATTCCAGAAGCTAAAAATACGCAAATACCGCCCGCCATTCCCAGAAAAGGCATCTGCAATGGCAGCCCTTGCAGGTTAGCCAAAGTGCTAGTAGAACGATTTTTAGACCACAGTTGTACGGATTGTTTGAGAGTTGCTTCAAATGCTACACCGGAGGCGATACCTGCTAGCAGTCCAGCCGACATTAAAAAATAGGGAGGTTCTGGAAAATAATACACGAATAATTCCTTAATTTGGGTAATTGAGAATTGGGAATTGGGAATTGGGAATTGGGAATTGGGAATTGGGAATTGGGAATTGGGAATTGGGAATTGGGAATTGGGAAGAGTAGAATTATTTTTCTTCCTTCTTCCTTCTTCCTTCTTCCGACTTCCTTCTTCCTGACCTCCGTTACATCCGTTACAGAATCCGTTGCCGAACTTCCTTCTTCCTTCTAATTAAAAGCGAGTTAGCGCCGCTGCTCCTGCTGTGGAAAACTCCGTCAAAGCGCCTAGAGCAACGTTGAACAGGCGACTGGGCTGCAAATCTTCCTTGACTAAGTTCCACAGGCTGCGAACTTCTTCGGTGTGGAGGCGATCGTCCTCAATCAAAGCTAACATTAGCTGGCGTCTCAAAAACGACCCTTCCTCTGACAGCAAAAATTGCAAGCCTAGTTGTGCTGTGGGTAGCAAGTCAAAACTACGATCGGATCGGGCGATCGCGATCATGTCCTCCAACCTGTTCCACTGGAATTTGCCATCCTTGAATAATACCTCAATCAGACGCCGCCGCAGAGCCGGAGATTCTCCGTTCAACAAACGCCGCGCTACATAAGGATACGCCACCTCGACTATCTTGAAATTGGGATTCAGCGTCAGGGCCAAACCTTCTTCTGTCACCAGAGAGCGAATAATTAAGGCAAATTTCGCCGGCACCCGGAAAGGATAATCGTACATCAACTCCGAAAACTGGTCTGTAATCGTCTTGAAGTTAAAATCTGACACCTTTTCGCCGACGATATCACCTAATACAGATTCCAACGCCGGAACGATCGGCATAATATCTGTATCTGGTGTCAAAAAGCCCAGTTTGACAAAATCCTTAGCTAACTCTAAGTAATCTTTGTTGATTAAGTGAACGACAGAATCAACCAAAGTTTCTTTAGTTGTTTCTTCCATCTGATCCATCATCCCAAAATCAATGTAAGCCATGCGGCCGTCCGCTAAGGCAAACAGATTTCCCGGATGGGGGTCAGCATGAAAAAATCCGTGTTCCAGCAACTGTCGCAAACCGCTGCGGACTCCGACTTCAATTAAACTATCGGTATCCAAACCTGCAGCTTTAACACGTTCTATATCTGTCAGCTTGATGCCCTCAATCCATTCGAGAGTGAGAACGCAGTTGGAAGTATAGCGCCAGTAAATGCTCGGAACTTTTACTGTCGGGTCGTCGGCAAAATTTGTAGCAAATTTCTCGGCGTTGCGTCCTTCATTGAGATAATCAATTTCCTCGAACAATTTGATACCGAATTCATCGACTATTAAACAAAGGTCGTGACCGAGATTCAGCGGCAACAATGGGCCCAACCATCCAGCGGCCCAGCGCATTAAATAAAGATCGAGGCTCAAGACTGGCAGCAAATTCGGTCGCTGAACCTTGACTGCTACTGCTTCCCCGGTGAGGAGGCGAGCTCGGTAGACTTGACCGAGACTTGCCGCGGCGACAGGTTCGGGAGAGATTTCGCTGTAGGTTTCGCTAATTTTGCGATCGAGTTCCGCTTCAATAATCTCGAAAGCGCGCACCGAGTCAAAGGGCGGCAATTGATCCTGAAGTTTGATCAATTCTTCGAGAAAGTCTTTGCGGATCAAATCCGGTCTGGTAGAAAGGGCTTGGCCGACTTTAATGAAAGTGGGGCCCAAGCGAGTGAGTATTTGTCGCAGGTGGGCGGCCCGTTCCGGCTGGTGTGCTGCGACTTCGTGCTGCCAACTGTCCCACAGCATCCCCAGAACAAAGCCTGCAAAAGACCAAATAACGGTAATTGCGCGCCAAATTGCTTTCCAAGGACGGTTGCGGTAATACTGAGCGATCGCTTGTGGATCGTAGCGTCTAGCCTGAGTGAATTGATACTGAGGCACTCGTTTATTTTCCTCTTATCTTCTGAAAATTACAGGTTAAATTGAGAATTGGGCATCGGCCATCGGGCATCGGGCATTAGGTATCAGGCATCGGGCATCGGGGATGGAAAGTCGAAAGTTCAAATATTATTTAGTCTTCGTTCTTCCTTCTTCCTTCTTCGTTCTTCCCTCTTCCCTCTTCCTTCTTCCTTCTTCATCATTGACCGATCGCATTGCAAGGTTTAGGCGAGCGGAAAATGCACCCGTTCGAGGCGGATTGCTAGCCTAAATTTGTTTCTTTTCATTAAATATAGTACATAAAAGTACAAGTGATCGGTCAAAATACTTAACAGCTCTCCCTGACCGCTGCACATTCTCACAACACTGCAACCCTGCAATTCTTTTCTCGTCCTGCGTTTCCCTCGCTTATGCCCTCGCGCCAAAGCTACCGGATGCGATCGGCTTTTGCCAAGCAATCTTTCAGCCCATAAATCGTCCGCTCTTGTTGATCCCTCGACAGTTCCGGAAACATCGGCAAAGACAAGACCTCGCTACAAACTTGCTCGGCCTGTGGCAACTGACCTGCTGAATAGCCCAAAGATTTGTAAACAGGTTGCAGGTGCAAAGGTAACGGATAGTAAACCATCGAACCGATGCCGCATTCCTGCAACTGAGCCCGCATCCAATCTCGAAAATCGCCAGAGGGATTTTGCGCGTCTTCTGGACTTGTCAGCCGGATCGTGTATTGATTCCAAACTCCTTTTGCGAACGGTAATTCTTTGGGGACGGCTACTCCGGGCACGCGGGAGAGAAATTCGCTGTAAAGTGCCGCTTTCTCCTGCCGCTGCGCGTTCCAACTGTCGAGATACCGCAATTTAATGCTGAGAATCACTGCTTGCAGGGCATCTAAACGGCTGTTGTACCCGATTTCTTCGTAGAAATACCTAGAAGACTGTCCGTGTTCTTTGAGCATTCGCATCGAAGCTGCGAGGGCAGGATCGTTTGTCGTCACCGCGCCACCGTCACCGCAAGCGCCTAAATTTTTGGTCGGATAAAAACTAAAGCAGCCGACATGGCCGATGCTGCCGACTTTTTGAGATTGCCACTCGGCCCCGACAGACTGGGCGCAATCTTCAATTACGGCTAAATTGTGTCGAGTCGCAATTTCCATCAACCGAGTCATGTCTACCGGTTGGCCGAAGATGTGTACTGGCATAATTGCCTTGGTTTTGTCGGTAATTGCCGCTTCGAGGAGTTCGACATCCAGATTAAAAGTATCGCTGTCAATATCGACAAATACTGGAGTCGCGCCGACGGCGCTAATTGTCTCAGCCGAAGCAAAAAAGGTAAAAGGAGTGGTAATCACTTCATCGCCGGGGCCAATTTTGAGAGCTCGCAATGCCAAAATCAGCGCATCCGTGCCAGAGTTACAGCCAACGCACTCGGAAACTCCAGTGTAGTCGGCGAACTCTCGTTCAAAACTCTTCACGGCCGGGCCGCCTACGTAGCCGCCAGAGGCAAGCACTTTTTGCACCGCAGCGGTTATCTCGTCGCCAATCTGCGCGTATTGGCGGGTTAAGTCGAGGGGGGGAACATTATTCACTCTTCACACCATAAATTTCAAGCATTATCAAAGCAAATTCTTGCAGCAAAACTGTTTCTCAGAAACCTTTATTGCAATATCTTATATTTGGACAGGCAAACAATCACATTATCGAAAGGGTGGGCCGGTGTTAATTGAGCTAGATTTTACAGATTTGGGTTGGGCTTTGGGGATGGTGGCGATCGCGATCGGGCTTTCGGCGTGGCAGGGATTGGGATTGGAGGGGGCGATCGCGATCGCGGCGGGGCGCACCCTAATCCAGCTAATCTTAGTCGGATACGTGCTCGCAGTCGTATTTGACCCCGAGGGAAAAAATCCTTGGCTGGTTTTAGCAGTTTTAGCAATCATGCTGACAACAGCTAGCATGGTTGCCAGCAACCGCATCAGCAAAAAAATCAAGAACTTACTGCCCTTAGTTTGGGGTTCAATTTTTATCAGTACGGCCTTGACTCTCGCCTATACAAACTTGCTCATTTTGCAACCTGACCCTTGGTACGAACCGCAATACCTGATTCCTTTAGCGGGTATGATTTTGGGCAATGCCATGAACTCCGGGGCGATCGCCGGCGAAAGACTTGTCAGTACAGTTAATAGCAGCCAGTTAGAAATAGAAACCCATTTAAGTTTAGGTTCGACGCCGCAGCAAGCAGTAAAGCAGTACCGCAAAGATGCCATCAAAGCTGGATTAATCCCGCTCTTAAATACAATGACGGTAGTAGGAATCGTAACTTTACCGGGAATGATGACAGGTCAAATGCTGAGCGGTGTGAGTCCTCTTGATGCAGCATCTTACCAGATTTTAATTATGTTTGTGTTAGCGCTGGCAACTGTAATCGCAACTCTGCTGTTGACTGAGGGATTGTCCCGGAAGTTTTTCAATCAAGATGCACAATTGATAAAATGGTAATTGGGCATTGGTCATTGTAGATGTAAATTGATTATGATTACCGTAGTGGCGGGTTCACCAATGTCTCCCATACAAATGATAAATATCATAAACCCGCCGCGCCCGTGACTTTATCGACCACAAGATCCGGTCGGGACAGGTTTAGGGAATATCGGGCTGATCTTACTCAGCAGATCCAATGATTGGAATTAATCGTTCCTCGATTTCATCAATATAGGCTGTTAAGCCTGTATGAACACCTTTTTTTCGTAGAAGTTCCAGAGGCGTGTCTTCCCAGCACTGTTGTTCGCGTTCCATCTTGCCACCTGTTAGCTTTTCGATAACAACTTTAGGATTTCTAATGCGATCGGGTTCTTTCCATGAGTTAGATCGTAATTTGTGTGACTCATTACAAGGATTAAACGTCAATTGGCTCGTTATATCTTGAAGAATTTGTTCTTCCTCTTGATTAGATGGAATAAACCCATTCAAGACCCAGGCTTCCCGCATTCTGTCTGCTGTACCAATAATAATTTCTAATTTAGGTGGTCGATTGATGTGTGCAGAACGTGCTTGCTCAATACCTTCTCTTCGCTGAGGTTGATTGTCTAAATCCCGGATCAGGAGAACTGCTTTAATCTGTCGTGTTTTTTGAAGAAATCGTACTAAATTCAGAATTTTTATAGCTGCTGCACCATCAGCTTTTAATGCTCCATCTTTACCATGACCTAAATACCTTGGAGGACGGAATCCTAAGCTTTGTGGCAAATTATCTATAATTTGATTAATATCTTGCCAACAGGAATGTTCTGTATTTTCTTGTAAGCCACTCCAACGAAATAAATATTGAAGCTGTCCAGATTCTAACCAATCAATTTTATCCACTAAAAGGCGATCGGCTAATTTAGTAGCGGTTCGTGCATCTGCGCTACTTTCCACAATCACCACAAACTCAATCATTTATTTCTCCTGCAACCACCCAATCTTCTCCCTCTGCATCCCAGAATTCTCCGGTGGTTAAAGTTTGTTTTGCCCATTCGACATCAGGATGTTCATCCAAGCGTTTGCAACGAGTCACACCTGAATTGTTGTTACTTAATACATGAACTTGAGAAGGAATAAGTTCATCAACAATATAAGGAGAATGAGTCGAAAAAATAATTTGGAGGTTGCTATTTTCTTGAATAATTTCCTTGAAAACAGCGATTAATTCTCGTTGCGCTTTTGGGTGGAGTCCCTGTTCGACATCATCTAGTAACACTAAATTAGGTTGATTGGGATTCATCAAAACAGTCAATAATCCGAGAGCGAGCATTGTTCCTTCGCTAATAGCATGGGCTGGAATACGCTTACCAGTATTCATATCTAGGACAACTTCTTGCCCTGCCATTTCCTGACTTTCTTCGTAGGATAGAGATTTGCCATCGACTTCGATTAAGCGTTGGCGATTGACCATAACCTTAGCTCGCCTTACCCCTACCTCGCGTACACCTGGTACAATCCGTTTCAACATTTTCTGTAAAGATTGAAATTTATCTGGAGCTTCGTCACGAAGATAGTCTAAGGTAGGTGCTAACCCGGAACCATCGAACTCAACTCGCGGTGTAATTTCATCACTGTAAGCTGCTTTAGCAAGATTACTGGCTACGAGCTTAAGATGAACTGCGTTTCTCAAAGATTGCTGAATTGGCTCTTCCGTAGTCATTAAGGAAGTTTCAGAGATTACGTGCCTATATTTCGGGTTTTTATCGGCCTTCCATGATGCTCTAAAAGTCCACTTATGATTAACGCTTTGTCTCCAGTCATAAGAAGCTTTCCAATCATTTCTATCTCGGTGTTTCCAAAAACCAGTTGCAGTAACAGACATATTACGTTGCCCAATTGTTGTAATAAATTGAGGCGCTGTTTCATGCTGAAAAATATTGTCAAATGATGAATTAGCAAGCCGACTGAGATAATGCAATGCTTGCAAAACTGATGTTTTACCCGAACTGTTTTGTCCTACGAGTGCGTGCAGGCGTGAATCATCTAAACTAAGTTCTGTATCTTTATGACTTTTGAAGTTATGAAGTTTGACCTTTTCTAGCATTTGATTGCTAACATCCTTTTATACAGTTTGACTGCCGAAATTGTAGTGTGTGTTCGGATGTTCTAAGTTGTTAGCGCGCATTTAATGGTAACAATCATGTTTCTTGAAACCATGAGTGGGGCGTTGCTTCTAGCCCGCCCCAAAAACTAAAATTAAATGCCGTAACAGCTTACTTCGGTTCGTGACTCCCAATTCGCTGGCCTTCGCCATCGTACACCTGCATCGGGATTTTGGCGTTTTCGGCGATCGCCTCCAAAGCTTTTTGCAATGTTTGAACGTGCTGTTCTACAGCTTGGCGAGTCTTCACAGCATTGTTGTTGTTCGCTTGGATGAAAGTTTGTTGCAGTTTCTGCACGTAACCTGGAGTCATCTGCACCGCAATCAAATCTTTGCTAACAGTATAGTCGCAAATCTTGGGGTTGCCTTTACAAGTTCTATCTAAATCCGTGCGGGCTTTTTGCAGGTTTCTTTCTTCCTGCAACCTTACTTCTGCTTGCTGCAAGGAAGTTTTGTAGGAAGCGATCAGCGGTTGGGCTTTCTGGGAATAGGAAGTTGCCGCCGGCACTTGCTCCGCGTAACTCAAAGCTCTCCGCCAGTATTCAGATGCTTTAAACCAGGCGTTTTTGCCTTCAAAAATTTGAGCTTCCGCTGCTAAAGTCACAGCTTGAGTATACGCATTTTCGGAAATTCCTTCGACATTTTTGCGCTCGCGAGCTTCTGAAAGTTTGGTTTCGTATTTGGGAACTAGCAGTTTAGCTTGTTGGTAAGATGTCGTGCTCGTGGGAATTGTTGATAGGATGTCTAGGGCTTCTTCCCAACCTGCTTGCACTTGATCCCAAGTCTCGGCTGTGTGAGCTACTGCTTCGCGAGCTTCTGCTATTTGGGCTGTACTTTTGGCGGCGAGCAGCGTTTTTTCGGCTTGTTTCTCTGTGCTTAACTGCCGATTTCCAGTTGCTAAATTTTTCCGGTATTCTTTTGACTTTTTCTGAGCAAATGGATAAGCTGGGCTGTCTGGGGGGATTTCTGCGAGTTCGGCGATCGCACTTTGCCACAGAGCTTGCGCTTCCTGGCCGTCCTCCGCAGAATAAGGCGGATTTTGGGTTTTCTGGGCTGCTGACTGTGCGAGGCGCCCTGCATCGATCGCAGAGTTTAAATTCTGATTTTGCTTCCGGTAGTTTTCCAGGGCGCTTTGAGCTTCACCGCGATGAATTGACCAAGAGGGAATCGGTTCCAAAAGGGCGATCGCCTGTTTTAACTGTCGCTGCGATTCTTGGGGGCTGTTGGCAACTTTGGACGTTTTCAGAGTCTTCGTCGAATTCTCGCTCAACTGTTTGGCCTCAGCTAATGCACTACATTCTCCGATGACGCAGGGGCGGCTCAGCATATAATAACCGGCTGCCAAAATTAGCGCCGCCATGCTGACCATTCCTGCAGCAGCCAGCATCGCAAACGGTGAATGCTTGGGTTTTTGGGCAACTGTTACCGCTTCCATATCCAGCGGATTGAAGGGATTGTCGGCAATATCTACCGGTATTGCAGCTACCTTAAAGGCGATCGGCTCGGAATTGCTGGAACTCTCAGACAAATTGGGGAAATATTCTTCATCCCACGCATCTTTCCCATCCGTTTCTAACGGTATCTCCTCCTCTACATCCGCCGTCTGGGCCGCATTTTCTGTTAAGACTATCCCGGTTTCTTCTGCGGGAGTATTCTCTGTTTTTTTGAACAACTGCACTGTTTTGGGTCTTGACAAAACAGGGTTGTGCATGGTAAAAGAATGGAAAGCATAAGGCTGTTTTTGCCCGGTAATTTTTAGGCAAAGTCCAATCTGTTGAATAGATTCTGGTTCTATTTCGAGAATTGCTGCTTCTAGCACCGCAAAAGTCGGTTTGGCTTTGAGAACTAAACTGCGCGGGTGTTCTCCCACAACCGTTAAAGATTCATCTCGAAAATCGCAACTAATATAAAGGGGTAATTTTTTAAATCCGGCTGCTTGCAAGTGCTGCTGCAACTTTACTTCTAGAATTTGTGCGTTGCTTTGTCGCGTTGCTACTGTCATATTTTCTCCTCTGTCCGATCTCACCACTTTCGATTTTAGATTGTGAATTTTAGATTTTAGATTGCAGAACTGTCGGGATTTTTGATTGGTTTGAACTTTGGCACCGATTCATTCCAAATCTTAACTCTTAAAATTCAAGTTGCAACAAAATCTTAACTCTCAAATCTCAGCTTGCAAAGCCTGCCCATAACTTTCGCTGTAATAAACTTGAGTCACGTCAAAACGTCCGCCATATTGTTTGAAAGGTTCTGCTGCATAACCAAGTGGCAGCAAACAGCAAACATCTACTTCTTCGGGAATTTGAAAGGCTTCTTTCACCTTAGCGCTGACAAAACCTTCCATCGGACAACTGTCTACCCCAAAACTTTTAGCTGCAATCATTAAGTGGGCTACTGCGAGCATTGTATGCCTGTTTGTCCAAGCTTCTAGGGAGTCGAAGCAGGGACGGTGCTCGAACAATTGCGGGATTGCTTGGCGCATATAACCGGCTAAATTGTCATTCATTGCGCCTGTGGTTTTGCCCAATTCGATGACGGCTTCGGTGTTTTCGGACCCGGCGGCGCGTCGATCGCCACAACAGATTAATACTACTGGGGCTTCTACCACTTGGCGCTGATCGAAGGCGCAAGCTTTTAATTTTTGTTTGCTGGCTGGGTCTTGAAGTACGATAAACCGCCAAGGCTGCAAATTGTAACCAGAGGGCGATCGCACTCCCAATCGCAAAATCTCTGCCAATATTGCAGGGGGAATCGGATCGGGTTTGAAGCTGCGGGCGGCGCGGCGGCTTTCGATCGCGGTTTTAACATTAATTGAAGGTTGGATTTCAATTGTCATGGGTAATTGGTAATTGGTAATTGGTAATCGGTAGTTGGGCATTGGGCATTGGGCATTGGGGTTGGGGTATTGGGGATTGGGGATTGGGATTGGTAACTTAAAAAAGTTGAATTGTTTTTCTTCCTTCTTCCTTCTTCCCTCTTCCTTCTTCCCTCTTCCTTCTTCCCTCTTCCTTCTTCCCTCTTCCTTCTGCCTTCTTCCTTCGTCATCCCAAGCCCAACTCGCGCTTGAGCAAATTAATCGACTTAGAGCCGATGTAATTTTCGGAGCATATCAGTTGCGGGGGACGAATAATATCTTCTCTAGCCGCATTGATGGCAGCTTTTACTGTAGCAAAACTCGGTTGGTCGCAAAAAATTGTTCTGGCCGATCGCACGATCGAGTTAATCTTGTAGGCGTCTGACAGCAATGCCGTCATCACCAGCAAATCCTCTCCCCGGATGCTGTGGATGATGACTTCGGTCGATCGTAGCATTCCCGGACTCAGGCTGACGAGCCCCAAATAGCTGTCTTTGGGCAAACTCCCGACTAGCTGGATTTCCTGGCTGTAGTCGTAGATGTCTACCGGAATAACTCGCACAGAACGCGGTGCCGAAATCGATTCTGCTTCTCCGATAAAATATCGACTCGTAATCACAGTTCCCGAAGAGATTTGATCCAAAAAAGTACCTAGCTGTTCCATCGGCACTAACTGTATGGGAATGCGAAGAGCTTGTTCGAGTTCTTTCGCCATCAGTTCACCCACGCCGATGTCTTCTGTGGGGGCTGTGACGACCACTCGGGCGCTGCACCTGAGCCGCCAGTCAATTTCCGCCAAAAGTAATTCCCTCGCTTGGTTGAGCGTACAGCCCTGTCCCAGCAGTTGATCGATACTTCCTTGCACTATTTTATTGGCAAGGGGATATTCTTCGAGGATCGGAGATTTGAGTTTGTTGCCGCCTTCGTTGCCTAGGGCGCGGACGTAAATGCCCGATCCTGCTTGGGCTTCTACGAGTCCGGTATTTTCGAGCTGGCGGTATACTTTGCTGATGGTGTTGCGGTGCAAACCCGTCTGCATGGCTAGCTGTCTGGTGCTGGGCAAGCGGTGTCCGGGCGGAAATTGTCGCGAGGCGATCGCAAACCTGATTTGATTGAATAGTTGGGTGGATGCGGGAATATCGCTATCTGTTTGAATATGAAATTGAACCATTATTAAAGGCTCCCACGACTTCAACTTAGTATTTTTATAACGTTGAGTACCGCGCATAGGATTGCTCGGATATCTCTGTCTATAGCATAATCTTATTTGGCCGATCTGCTGCAGCCGTTCTGCCACAGGACGATCGCCCCGAAGAGGCGATTAATCACCACCTCCGGAGTTCCCCTCAACAATCAGGTACTTTCAAGTCTTAGTTTTATTTACTCTCAGATTTTGAGATCGCTTGCTATTTTTCTACCCGTCAGCAAATAAGTCTGCATTTCCCCTTTACCTTTAATCTCGATCTCGCCACGATCTTCAAATTCATATTTATCCCGCAGCAACTCATAAGTATAGTGGCTGACTTGAATGCGACCTGGTATGCCGTGAGATTCCATGCGGCTGGCTGTATTCACCGCATTTCCCCACAAATCGTAAATGAATTTTTTAGTGCCGATTACCCCCGCTACCACCGGCCCGCTATTAATCCCGATGCGGAGGTCAAATTTCGCGTCTAGCTTCACATTTAATTCCTTAATTGCTGCTAGCATATCCAGCCCCATTTCGGCGATCGCCTCTGCATGGTCTGGACGTTCAATGGGAATACCGCCTGCTACCATGTAAGCGTCCCCGATCGTCTTGATTTTTTCTAACCCGTGCTTCTCACTCAGTTCGTCAAAAGCTGAGAAAATTTCATTCAGCAAGTACACTAATTTAGTTGCAGACATGGTGGTAGAAATTTGGGTAAAATTCACCAAGTCAGCAAAAAGAATTGTTGCTTTTTCAAACTTGTCAGCAATCACCCCCGGTTGGTACTTCAACCTGTCGGCGATCGCTGCGGGCAAAATATTTAGCAGTAACCTTTCAGTTTTTTTCTGTTCTTTCCTGAGTGCAGCTTCTATCTGCCTGCGCTTGGTTATGTCGTGAAAAAACACAGAAATGCCGTCGTGAGAAGGAAAAACCCGGACTTCCACCCACACTTTCAAGGGACGATAATATTGTTCAAAAGCCACACCAACTTGTTTGGCTACAGCTCCATGATACTCTTCATAAAAATCCGAATTCACTAATTCGGGAAACTCTTCCCAAAAATTTTTACCATAAAGTTCTTCCGGGGCTCGCTGCCAAAATTGCCCTGCTTTGTAATTGACGTAAGTAAATCGCCACTGGGTGTCTAAAGCAAAAAAAGCATCGCTCATTCCTTCTAAAAAATTGACAATTTGCTCGTCTGTAGAACGGAGTTTTGCTTCTACTTGTTTGTTCCTGATCTGTGCGCGCTTTAATTTAGTCAGATTTATTCGCAACTCCATGTGGTTAATAATTTGCCGTCCTAAAGTCCGCAGCGCTTCTAGCTGTTGTGGGGTGAGATTGCGAGGAACTGTATCTATCGCGCACAAAGTGCCTATAGGGAAACCGTCAGCAGTTACTAGCGGGGCTCCAGCATAAAATCGAATATTTGGATCGGAAGTTACTAACGGATTGCCGGCAAAGCGATCGTCTTCTAGAGCATTCGGTACAACTAGCAATTCGTTGGGATTTAAAATAGCGTGGGCGCAAAAAGCTAACTCTCTCGGAGTTTCTGGCGCTTCCAGACCGACTTTTGACTTAAACCACTGTCTGTTAGAATCTATTAAGCTTACTAAAGCAATAGGAGTGCCGCAAATATAGGATGCTAAAGCTGTTAGGTCATCAAAAGCTGCTTCGGCCTCTGTATCTAGAATGTCGTAGCGGTGAAGTGCTTCTAGCCTCTCTTCTTCGTTGCTGGGCAAAGGCGCAGCCTGCATCGGCGGCGGGGATACAGGTTTGCGAATAATGCGCGCAAGTCTCAGTGCTGCGAATTTTTGGACTTGCGTCGCCAGCCTTTCAACTAGCATCAAAAGACCTATTTGCCAAGCTTTATTCATATTTTTTTATCTTTTCTCACACTTGATGGAACTGCGGGCGATCGATCTAATTCGATGAATACTTATGCACTTACCGCAACTAACTCCTCAATCTCCAGAGCTTTTGTTGGCAATTTCGCTGTCAATACTTCTGTGCCCCCTTCGCTGACAAGTATATCATCTTCAATCCTGATTCCCCGCACGTCTGCGAATTTTTCCAACTCGTCCCACTTAACAAATTTTTTATAATTGGCACGATTTTCAGAGTTATTCAAAATTGCCGGAACTTGATAAAATCCAGGTTCGATCGATACCAGCATTCCCGGACGCAAAACTCGATTCAACCGCAAAAATCCCAACCCAAACCGACTGCTTCTTGTTCTTCCTTCTTGATAGCCAGCCAAATCTCCTAAATCTTCCATATCGTGAACATCCAAACCAATTAGATGTCCGATACCGTGCACAAAAAACAGCGCGTGAGCGTCCATTTCTACCAAATCTTCAACATTGCCCCGCAAGATGCCCAAATCAACCAATCCTTCCGCCATAATCCGAGCAGCTAATAGATGAATATCTTGATATTCCACGCCAGGACTAATTCTCTCAATACAAGCATCGTGCGCTGCCAAAACTACATCATAAATCGCTCTTTGAGTCGGAGAAAACTTGCCAGAAACCGGCCAAGTGCGAGTCACATCTGCCGCCCATCCCGTTGATGTTTCCGCGCCGACATCTGCTAACAGCAAATCTCCTGTTTGTAGGGAATTGTGATAATGTTCGCTGTGCAAAACTTCTCCATGTACTGTAACGATACTGGGATAGGCATAGGTCATATTTTTGGAGATGATGACACTTTCCATTGCAGCGCGCACTCCTGCTTCAACTTGAGCATTTCGAGTTGCCGCCATCCCCGCTTTGTGAGCTTCTACAGTGACAGCCGCAGCTTGACGCAATTCGGCCAAACTACCTGCATCGTGGCTCAGGCGCAGAGATACGATCGCCTGAGTTAATTCTAGGTCGATTCCGGTTGGCGAGTTGGGCGGTGCAAGAGGGCGATCGATAATTTGAGACTGTTGCAACTGAGTCCAAGAATCCGGAACGGCGATCGTTGCTGCATTGGTTGATCGCGCTTTCAATTCGGCCATTGGAAAAGCAGCATCAGCCCCCATTAGTTCGGCAATTTCTGCTCTTTTCGGCATTTCTCCGTGCCAAAGCGTGCTGCTAGCAGGTGCCTCATCTAAGAACAATTCTAATTTCCCCGATTCTAAGCGAATCGCAGCATTTTCTAAGGGCAAACCAGCAAAATATAGAAAGTGACTGCTGGCACGAAAGGGATAAGTAAGTGCCGGATAATTGCGAGGAATGCTGCGGCCAGACCAGAGAATTACCGGAAAATTAATTAAACTGGCCAGTTTTTGCCGCCGTTGCTGTAAAGTATTAGTTAACAAATCATAACCTTGTGTAATTGTCATGGGTAGAAACCGATAAGTTTGAGTTGGGTTTGCAGTCAGCGGGAAGTTTGTGCATTCTCGGCATTAAAGCACTAAAATTCAGACTGCCAAATTGGCAGACATTTTTGAGAAAACTCTCATCTTTATCTGATTTTTTGCTAGCATTTATAGGCTGTCTTTTTTATAGTCTTTGTCGTCATCGCCGGGATGATTTGGTTAAGCAGTAAGCCTGAGCCACAGACAGGAAAAAAAGGCTGAAAGTGCTACTGGGCAAGCAATTAGCAGAAATGTCACAACACCTGCAATTAATCAAATTCCTCGATCGGGTTTTTGTTGATTGGGTGACGTGAGCGATCGCCTATATTGACGGTTCGATCTTTTAGACTTTAAAGTATAAGTAAAATTAACTGAAAAAACATGAAAATTTCTCATAAAGCTCCTCAAACTTCTGTGCAAGTACGCGACTGGCCGATCGCACACTTACCGGGATTGAGCAAGGAAAACCAATCTCAACTAGAAGAGTGCAGCATCACCACAACCGGGCAACTAATTCGCATGACCAAAACCCAGGCGGCGAAAGTGTTGCTAGCCAATCAATTACAGATTAACATTCAATATGTTAATAAATGGGTAGCGATGGCAAATTTGGCTCGAATTCCGAGTGTAGGGTGTGAGTATTGCGGGCTGTTACTTCACGCCGGCGTTGCTTCGCCGGCTCAATTGGCTCAAATGCCCGTGGAGAGATTGCACCAACAAGTTTTAAGGCTGCACGTAGCGACAATGCAGCGCAATGACTTGACTCCTTCAGTCGATCGCGTGCAAAAATGGGTTCAACAAGCTAGATTAGTCAGTAGTCAGTAATCATTAGTCATTAGTCAACAGTCATTATTATGTCAATTCAAGTTTACGGAATCCCGAACTGCGGCACCTGCAAAAAAGCTTTCCAGTGGCTCAAAGATAGCGATGTTAATTACGAGTTTATTAACACAAAAGAACAGCCACCGGCTCGCGCCACAATTCAAAGCTGGGTAGCTGCTTTGGGTTTTCAACCCATGCGAAATACTTCCGGTCAATCTTACCGCGCTTTGGGCGACGACAAGAAAAATTGGACGAGCGAACAGTGGGTGGAGGCTTTTGCTAAGGATGCGATGCTGCTGAAACGTCCTCTTTTCGTTAAAGATGGAACGGCTGTTTTAGTAGGCTTCAAAGAAGACGCAATTAGAGAAAAATTGGGGCTTTCAAAGGGCTGAGTTCAGCCTGTTGTTCGCCGCAAAAACTTAAGTTCGCCCATATCATCCGAGAAACCCCAACGCTCGTAAAACGGCATCATGTTCGGCAAACAATTAAGATAAAAATGCTCGACACCTTGCAGTTCGGGATGAGTTAAAACTGCATCCATCAACTTCGCACCCAGTCCCATCTTTCTGTGTGTCGGCTTGATAATGACATCAAAAATCATGGCTCTGTATACGAAATCGGTAATGACGCGGGTAATGCCAATTAGCCGATCGCTCTCATCGACCAAACCAATGATAACATCAGTAGAAGCCAGCATTTTCACCACATCCTGCCGCGTCCGCTTGTCGCTCCAAAACTCGTTTTTGTACAAATTCATCAAGTCGGAAACCTGGCTTTCGGTCAAAGTTTCGACAATTCGGTAGTTATCCATTTTATCGGTCATACTCTACTTTACCGTAATCTAGTTTAATTGCGCGATCGGCTAAATCAAAATAGCGATCGTCGTGACTAATCACAAAAACCGTTTTCCCCCGCCGCTTCAACTCCGGTAGCAACTGCTTGTAAAAAATATCCCGGAAAAACGGGTCTTGATCCGAAGCCCATTCATCAAACAAATAAATCGGTCTATCTTCCAAATACGCCGTCAGCAAAGCCAGCCGCTTTCGCTGTCCCTGAGACAAAGCCGTAGTTGACAAAACTCCATCTTTCACCTGAACTTTATTTTCCAAATGAAACTCTCGCAAATATTCAGCAGCCTGCTTGTCCAAATCGTGATTAGTCATCCCCAAAAGCCTTTCAAACAGATAGAAATCTGAAAAAATAGCAGAAAAATGCTGCCTGTACCACTCTCGATTTTCATCAGTAATTGGCTGACCATCTAGGAGAATTTTTCCCGATTCAGGAATGTACAAACCAGTGATTAACTTAGCTAAAGTAGACTTACCGCTGCCATTCCCGCCAATTATAAACACCAATTGACCCGGATGAAACTTCAAATTCAGCTCGCCCAAACTAAAATTGCTATCTTCTTTTTCTCCCGGATAGCTGTGAATTACTCGATTTAACTCCAGTGTCTCCCACTCAGCAGTTTGAAACGGTTTAACGGTTGAATTTATCTCAGATTGACTCGCCAAAGCCAATCCCATTCTCTCTATCTTTTCCACCGAAGTATTAGCACGAAAAATCGCCGGCAACCTTTGCAAAATATTCTGAAACGGAGACATTAAATATGTACTTGTCAGAATGTAAGCTGACAAAACAGGTGTAGAAACTGGCACAAATTTCGGCAAAGCAAACAGCAGCAAACCCATCAGCATAAAAAATAGCAACTGACCCACTCCAATCGCAACTGCACCAGTATTCAAAGCAGTCACGTTATAATGGCGGGAAGCATCAGCACTCACCTGCAATTGTTCCGTAAAAAACTCTTGGCGGCGCAAAGAATGCAGTTTAAGTTCCTTAATTCCATCAGTAATACTGCGAAAATGCTTAAACAATATATCTTGTTCTTCTCTCGCTAAATCGAAGAATTTCCGCATTTTGCTGAGCAACAACTGCACTGTGCCAATCATCAGCACCAAAAAACCAAATACAACAATAAAAACCGTCCCCGAAATCGTGCTTAAGTAAGTTAAGCATCCCACGACAACGGCGATATCAACACAGAGAAAAGGAATCAAAAATATAGTATTAGAAAGCGTTCCCACATCATCTGTGAGAGTTGCCAGCAAGCGGTTAGCGCCCAACTCTTCCAAATTCCGCAAAGGAGTAGACAAAATCCCGCGACTCAAACTCAGCCGCAGATTGTAAACAGCTTCTTGAGAAAGGTAGATTAACAAAAATTGGGAGACAAAGCCACTCAAAAGAGCCAAGATTGCTAATCCCGCAAAATACCAGACTAAATTACCATTGGAATTGTCGCTAATTGCACGGTTAATTAGGGAAATTAACATAGCGCTGCAACCGCCGCTGATTAAGCCTGTGAGTATGGCGATGGAAACATTTAACCAAGAAGCCTTTAAAAGTAACCAAATTACATTCATCGTTTACCTCTATAATAATTTTATGTGCTTTCTAGAACAGGCAAGATGCCTGTTCCACAAGAAAATTTACTTTTTGTGGAACAGGCATCTTGCCTGTTCCTAAATAGGTACTTGACAAGGTTGCAACATCTCAAATACAACCAGCTCATAAATATCAGTCATTGACATTTCCAGTTTTACTGAATCGAAGGAAATTGTTGCTGTTTCTCCCTCATATTCTCGAAACAACCACTCATTAGATGCAGTTTTAATATACTGTAGGACAAAAATTTCGTAGGGGCTGACTAATAGATATTCCCGGAATTGAGGAATCGATCGATAAAACCGAAACTTATCTTCTCTATTAACATCCTCGCTATACTTAGAAAGCACTTCTACAATCAACACAGGATTTAGTATTTCATCATTCCGTCCTTCCGTGAAAACTGGCTCTCCTTCAATCACCATCACATCCGGGTAAGTTCCCCGTCGATACCGAGGAATCCACAACCGCAAATCGTTGTGAAAAAGCTCATAGGGCTGCCCCTCAAGCAAATTTCCCAAGACTCTACTCAAATTTCGGATAATCCGGCTGTGATTAATGCTACAACCACTTATTTGTACAATTTTTCCATCGCGGTATTCATTTTTAAACTCAGCAGTTTCCTCTAACTCCCGGTACTCATCTGGAGTATAAAACTTTTCCTTACTTTGTACTAACATTATTGCCTCTGTACTAACTTTAATCGGCGTTAATCTGCGTTAATCTGTCTACATCTGCGGTTAAAAATCATAATTAACAGTATATCACAACAAAAAAGAAACGCCCAACTGCAAAGAGTCAGGCGTTTTCCACTATTTCACAAACAGGAAAAATTAATCCCGGCGAGACACCAAATTCGATTCAATTTTCGCACCCACAACAGGTTGCACATGACTCAATGCCGACTGCAACATGGGAGTTTTGGTAATAGCATCATTAGCCAAGTTAAACAAAGGGTTCGACAAAATTCCCGCCAATGTGGTGGCAACCAAGGTGAGTACAACGCTGACTTGCAAAGGTCGCAGTCCCTGAAGGTTCCAGCGAATTTCGGGATAATTTTTTACCGCGTCTGACATCTCTTGAGGTTCTTTTACTACCATCATCTTGACAACGCGGATGTAGTAGTAAATTGAAACTACGCTGGTAATTAACCCCAGAATAACTAAGCCGTAAAGTCCTGCTTGCCAGCCGGCCCAGAACAGATAGATTTTGCCGAAAAATCCAGCCAGGGGCGGAATTCCACCGAGAGAAAGCAGGCAAATACTTAAGGCTAAAGTTAACAGCGGGTCTTTTTGGTACAAACCCGAGTATTCGCTAATTTGGTCGGTTCCAGTCCGCAGCGAGAACAGGATGATGCAGGCGAAAGCACCCAAGTTCATAAACAGGTAAACCAACAGATAAAATATCATGCTGGAGTAACCGGCTTCTGTTCCTGCAATCAAACCCAGCATTACAAAACCGGCTTGGGCGATCGACGAATAAGCCAAAAGCCGCTTCATGCTAGTCTGGGCGAGGGCAACCACATTTCCCAACACCATGCTGAGAATGGCTAAGGCCGTGAATACGAAGTGCCACTGTTCGGTAAGTGCGGGGAAAGCACTTGTTAACAAGCGGATTGCTAGGGCAAAACCGGCTGCTTTGGAACCGACAGAAAGGAAGGCAACAACGGGTGTAGGAGAACCTTCGTAAACGTCAGGAGTCCATTGGTGGAAGGGAACCGCAGAGATTTTGAAGGCGATACCGGCGATCGCAAAAACCAAAGCAATCACCAAACCCAGAGATTGACCTTCATCCACAGTAGAAAGGTTAGCCGCGATCGTACTCAGCTTAGTTTCGCCGCCAGACAACCCGTACAGCAGCGAAAGCCCGTAGAGAAACACCGCCGAAGAAGACGACCCAATTAACAAATATTTCAAAGCAGCTTCATTGGAACGCGGGTCGCGTTTTGTGTAACCCGTCAGCAAATAAGACGAGATACTCAGAGTTTCCAACGAAATAAAAATCATCACCAATTCATCAGCGCCGCTGAGGAACATTCCCCCCAAAGTAGCGGTCAGCAAAATGCCGATAAATTCCGCTAAAGCAGTACCCGTTTGCAGTACATAGCGGACGGATATCAAAATAGTGACAGCCGTACTCAAAGCGATAATTCCGCGAAACACCAAACTCAAGGCATCGCTGTTAAAACCGCCCAGAAACGAGATGGTATCCGTGTTATCCCACTGCAAACACAAGGCAGCGACGGCGGCCAACAAACCCGCAACGGCAACGTAGGGAGTCCAAGCCGAGGAACTGCGGCCTACGATTAAATCGCCGACGAGAACCACCAAGAGGGTGATGATGACAATTCCCTCTGGCAAGATAGTTCCAGCATTTAGCTGGGCAGCAAGAGTAGCAAAATCCATATTTTCAGGCAGGTTGGGTAGTACAAGCCGCAAAGGCTGTAATGGGCTGTGAACTTGTAAAAATTCTTTACCAAACACAGATTGTAGCGGATTACAGCTTCGCGATCCCAGTTGGGCGGGTGTTTGTTGCCGGAGAGTTGATACTCGGTAGCGGTTTTGCATACATTTGCGGGCATTGTAGAGATTGCCCCCTGATGTCACCTGCGACGAGAATCGCGATCGACCATAACTGCCACAATGTAGAAAGGTGAACCAGTAATTCGGCATGACTGACTCGCTAAGTGCCTACAAACAGCCGATTCTCAATGACTTCAACAACGGCCGCTACTACGAGAATGAATTTCACCAACAAGCTGCAACTCGGTTAGTAGAATTGGCCAAAGTGCGATCGGGCAAGCTTGTTCTAGATATAGCCACCGGAACAGGTTTAGCGGCGATTGCGGACGATGCACTTAGGTCGATCGGGTTCCAGAAAATATAAGTCGCCTTTTCTACACTAGGAATGCTTTAGATAGTATGTCTAAACTACTCAATTTCATCTGTATCTTTATTATTACCGGCTGCCTACTGTTTGCTTGTCATTTTCCGGAACATCTAAAAGTAAAACCCCCTCCCCTAAAAGTATCTTGTGTTCCTTTTGTTGGCTATACACCTCTCATCATTGCTCAAGAGAAAGGATTCTTCAAAATGCAAGGGGTAGACGTGGAACTCAGCTATGTAGACTACTCACAATTCCAAGACGCGGATTTCAGTGCAGGGAAGTATGATGGGATCGGATTGACCTTGGGCGATTTGGTGATCTTGAGTGCCACAAATCCTGATATGCAAGCTGTGATGGTTTTGGATGAATCGACAGGTGCAGATGTGGTAGTCGCGCAATCAGAGATTAAAACAATCCCTAACTTGAAAGGAAAAAAGCTTGGTGCAAATCTAGGCAGCTTTAGCGAGGTTTTCGTTACTGAGATGTTGAAAGCCTCTAAACTGACGAGCGATGATGTTAGCCTGGTTAAAGTCGAGCCTTTAGAAGTTCCCAATCGCTTACAAAACAATGCTATCCAAGCAGGGCACACTTGGGAACCGCATCTTTCTGAAGCATTAAAATTAGGGGCGCATATCCTGTTTACAAGCAAACAAACCCCAGGCTTAATTTTGGATTTGGTCGCGTTTCGGGGTGAGGCGATACGCGATCGCCCCGAAGATATTCGCGCCTTTGTGCGAGGCTGGCTTCAAGGCTTGTCATATTGGGAAGCAAATATTCCCGAAGGAAACGAGATCCTGAGTAAAGCGTTGAATATTCCCATCAAGACAAGCTCTTTCGAGGGAATAGACCTCACTGACCTTGCAGAAAATCAAAAGTTCTTTCAATCAGACAGTCCTAATTATATCTACAAAACCGCCCAGAAATATGCGGACTTTTTTATTCGCGCTGGCAATGTGACGCGCCTTCCCAATCTAGAAACCTTGTTCAATTCTTCTTTCTTAACCCCCCATCCTAGTCGGAAACCATGAAGCGCTCCTTTTTCAACAGCATCTTTATTATTATTACCTGCGGGCTGCTGTTTGCTTGTCATTCTGTGGAATCTCTAAAAGTAAAACGTCCTCCCCTGAAAGTAAGTTTGATCTCTTTTGTTGGCCATAGACCGGGCCTCATTGCTCAAGAGAAAGGATTCTTCAAAGCGCAAGGGGTAGACGTGGAACTCAGCTATGTAGACTACTTACAATTGCAACAAGCGGATTTCAGTGCAGGGAAGTATGATGGAATTGGATTGACCTTGGGCGATTTTATGATCTTGAGTGCCACATATCCTGATATGCAAGCTGTGATGGTTGTGGATGAATCCACAGGTGCAGATGTGGTAGTCGCCCAATCCGACATTAAAACAATCCCTAACTTGAAAGGAAAAAAGCTTGGTGCAAATCTAGGCGGCTTTAGCGAAGTCTTCGTTACTGAGATGTTGAAAATCTCTAAGCTGACGAGCGATGATGTTAGCCTGGTTAAAGTTGATGGTTTAGAAGTTCCCAATCGCTTACAAAACAATGCTATCCAAGCAGGGCACACTTGGGAACCGCATCTTTCTGAATCATTAAAATTAGGGGCGCATATCCTGTTTACCAGCAAGCAAACCCCAGGCTTAATTTTGGATTTGGTCGCGTTTCGGGGTGAGGCGATACGCGATCGCCCCGAAGATATTCGCGCCTTTGTGCGAGGCTGGCTTCAAGGCTTGTCCTATTGGGAAGCAAATATTCCCGAAGGAAACGAGCTCGTGAGCAAAGCGTTGAATATTCCCATCAAGACAATTTCTTTCGAGGGAATAGACCTCACTGACATTGCAGAAAATCAAAAGTTCTTTCAATCAGACAGTCCTAATTATATCTACAAAACCGCCCAGAAATATGCGGACTTTTTTATTCGCGCTGGCAATGTGACGCGCCTTCCCAATCTAGAAACCTTGTTCAATTCTTCTTTCTTAACCCCCCCTCCTAGTCTGAAACCATGAAGCGCTCGTTTTTCAACAGCATTCGTACAAAGTTAATCGTGTCGTTTCTCCTCGTTGCTCTAATTCCGTTGCTGTTGTTAGCATTTATCAACAAGCAGACAACTCAAAAGGCATTGACCGACAACGCACGACAAGCCCTATCTGCGGCGGCTAACGAAACCGCTAACAGAATAGATGGATTTATCGATGCGAATCTCAATGCCGTGCGCGTAGAAGCGATTTTACCAGGTTTGGCTGCCTATCTGGGCCTACCTCCAGAACGGCGAAATGGTAGTCCGCAAGAGATGTTAGCGACTGAAACCTTAACCCGGCTCAGTCGCAAAGATATGCTTAATATTATCTCCTATGCCTTGCTCAACTTAGAGGGACGGAATGTACTCGATACAAATACACCGGATGTTGGACGAGATGAATCCGGTCAAGATTACTTCCAAGAACCGCTCAAAACTCAACTATCTTTTGTTTCTAGTATTAGGCAATCGCCGACAATTCCCAACCTCGTTACGCTCTTCTTTAGCAGTCCTGTTCGCGATGCGAAGGGAAATATATTGGGTGTATTGCGGGTGACATACAATGCCACATCTGTCCAGCAGTTGGTGACTCGGGAAACTGAACACGCAGGTGCGAAATCGTTAGCAGTTCTTTTAGATGAATACTATATCCATCTGGCACATAGCACTAAACCTGAACTCCTTTTCAAATCGATTGTGCCTTTGTCACCCAATGTTGTAGCTAAACTGCAACGCGAAGGGCGTTTGCCTAAGACTCTAACGAAAGAACTTGCAATCAATTTGCCCGACCTCAAGCAAGCATTAGACACTAAACAGCCTTATCTAACCACACGATTGGCAGCTACGGGTAATAATGAGTTGAGCCTCTTAGCGATCGCCCGCCTGAAATATAAACCTTGGTCAGTTCTTTTCGCACAGCCGATTGCCGTTGCCCTAGCACCTGTAGAAAAACAAATACGTGATGCACTTATTTTATTAGCAATCATCGCCACAATTGTAACTATCATCGCTTTGGCGATCGCACAACTATTAACAAAGCCTCTGATTTACCTCACCCAAGCGGTTGCCCAGTTTACGGCAGGTAAGTTAGACATCCGTGTGAAGATGCGATCGGCAGACGAAATCGGTCTGCTGGCACGATCCTTCAACAGCATGGCGAGGCAAATCCAAGAATCCTTTGAAACCCTCGAAGACAAAGTTAAAGAACGAACAGCAGAACTCGCTAATGCTAATCAGGAAATCATTGCCCTCAACGAAAAACTCAAAGTAGACAACCTCCGCTTAGGTGCAGAATTGAATGTCGCGCGTCACATCCAGCAAATGATTTTGCCTAACCCTGAGGAACTGGAAATTGACGGACTAGATATCGCCGGATACATGGAACCCGCTGATGAAGTAGGAGGTGACTACTACGACGTGCTACAGATCGATGGTGTTGTCACACTGGCGATCGGTGATGTCACCGGACACGGCCTCGAAAGCGGCATTCTGATGCTGATGGCGCAAACCTCAGTTCGCACCCTGCAAGAGATTCGTGAACTAGATCCCGTTCGATTCCTGGATGTACTCAACCGTACCCTCTACAAAAACGTACAGCGCATGAACTCTGAGAAAAGTCTGACGCTGGCGATTTTGAGCTACTCCCAAGGAGTCATTAGCATCAGCGGTCAGCATGAAGAAACGCTAGTTGTGCGAAAAAATGGAGATGTTGAGCGCATCGACACGATGGAGTTAGGCTTCCCGATCGCTTTAGATGATGATATCGCAGACTTCATCAGTCACATCCTGATTGAGCTAGAACCTGGAGATGGCGTGGTGCTTTATACTGATGGCATTCCCGAAGCCTATAACATCGGCAAAAAGCAGTATGGACTGAAGCAATTGTGTCAAGTAATTAGTCAAAATTGGCACAAGTCTGCAGCAGGAGTTAAGGATGCGGTGATTGTAGATGTGCGGCAACATATCGGTAAGCAGAAAGTGTTTGATGATATTACGTTGCTAGTCTTTAAGCTGCAGGCGGACGTTACTGAGAAGGGAAATTTAGTTAATAAAATCATTTCTCCAGAAGAAATGCTACAATGAAGAACAAAGTTTGAGTAATACTTTATGAAAGTAAACTACCAAGAAAGAATTGATTTAACAGCAGACGAGTTAAAAATAATTCTGTCCGAGCAGCGAACTCTACCTAATAAACAAAAAATTCAGGCACTTTATTGGTTAAAAACTGGAGCTAGTCAAAGCCTTACAGATGTAGCTGAACGTTTAGGTGTACATAGAATTACTGTACATAGATGGTTAAAACAATATATTGCTGGGGGTCTGTCAGAACTGTTAGAAATACGGCAAGCAACTGGTAGACCCCGAGTAATTCCTTCAGCGGTAATAGCCGGAATATCAGAAAAATTAAGTGAAGAGTCCTGTGATTTTAAGACTTATAAAGAAATTGGTCAATGGGTAGAAGAGAACTATCAAATCTCAGTCAAATATCAAACATTACACAAGCAAGTACACTATCGCATGAAAGCCAACTTAAAGGAACCAAAGCCTGTGAGTAACGAAAAAGCTCAGGAGGTAGGCATCGAGTTGAAAAAATCAAAAAAATTGCTCAAAAACGATTAACAGTAACAATATGACAGCTTTTGGAGTAAAACCCATAAGTAAAGCAAAAGGGAATTTCAAAGCTTATTATTTAGAGGGGTAGTTGCAGATAAACTGGAGAAATGCTATACATCAACAAACCTCTAACTCAAGAGATAAAACTGGCCGATTTAGCGGCAGTGCAAGGCTTGAGTAAATTTCAACCGTTATTAGCAGATATCGTCGTACTATAAAAGCTGGTTTCTTTAAATGGTGGTGAATAATCCATGGTTCGGGAAGAGATGTGACCAGAAAGGAGAAAAACCTAGCAATTGTTTCTGCAATTGCTAGGTTTTTCTTGAAAAATAATGATGGTTTAAATTCATCATTATTTTTAATTCAAGAGTGGGTACATAAGCTACTGAAAAAAAGCAAGGTGGCGACGGTTGGTAATTTATTTAAGGAGCCTTGCCGGAAAAGGTTTCGGAGTCTATGACTAAGAGTACCCACTGGTGATTAATGAAAATTTGTGTAAAAATTGCAAAACTGACTCATAAATGAACACGATTCACGATTTTAGACCATTTTTGAATACTTTTATTTTAGTGTGGCTTATAACCTGACCAATTTTATTTATAAAAACGTTTTTTAGAGTGGTGGATCGGAATTTCGATGGCTAATGTCGCCCCTTGAGCCGGTACCGAAAGACAGCGGAGTTGCCCGCCGTGCTCGTCCACTACAATAGCATAGCTAATCGATAACCCCAAACCCTTTCCTTTGCCCACTTCCTTCGTTGTAAAAAAGGGCTCAAATATGCGTTGTTGAACCTCTTCGGTTATGCCCGGCCCATTATCAGTAATATAAATACCCACTTGAACTTCGGAGAGTAACTTCGTGCAAATAGTAATAGTAGGAATTTGGCTGCTATCACCTGCCTCCTTGGCGTAACTTTTTTGGGACTGCAACGCATCAATCGCATTGGTCAGGACGTTCATAAAAACCTGATTCATTTGCCCCGCATAGCATTCTATCTTTGGCAGAGCCTCATACTCTTTTACCACTTTAACAATCGTTTGGTCTGCTTCATCTTGCAGGCGATGCTGCAAAATCATCAGGGTACTTTCAAGTCCTTCATGGATATCCACCGCTTTCAACTCAGATTCATCGAGTCGGGAAAAATTCCGCAGCGATTGCACTATTTCTCCGATTCGGTCAGCTCCTATTCTCATAGAAGCAATTAACTTCGGGAAGTCATTCCTGAGAAAAGTGAGATCCATCGCCTCCAGTTGTTCCTGGATAGCTGCTGTGGGATTGGGGAAATCTTCTGCGTAGAGTTGCACCAGCCTCAGCAAATCTTGAGTGTACTCCGTTACCGGAGAGAGGTTCCCTTTAATGAAACTAATCGGATTATTAATTTCGTGAGCTACCCCCGCTACGACATTCCCCAAACTTGACATTTTCTCGGTTTGGATGAGTTGAGCTTGCGTATGTTGTAACTGTTGTAGAGCCAGCTCTAGCTGGTGAGATTTCTCCCGCTCTTTAGCTTCGGACTCCTGCAATCGCGCATTTTGCTCGTGCAGTTTTTTTTGCAAACGCTGAATGGTTAGTTGATTTTCGACACGAGCTAAAACTTCTTCTAAATGAAATGGCTTGGTGATGTAGTCTACTCCTCCAACAGCAAAGGCTTTGACTTTATCCAACACTTGATCGAGGGCGCTCAGGAAAATCACTGGAACACTCGAAGTTTTGCGATCGGCTTTTAGGTGTTCACAAACTTCGTAGCCGTTCATCTGGGGCATCGTGATGTCGAGCAAAATCAAATCCGGTGGGGTAGAACGTGCTGCTTTCAATGCCATTTCCCCGTTTATTACGCCCCGAACTTTATATCCTTTGTCGCTCAACATAGTGGATAAAAGACGCAGGTTGTCTGGGGTATCGTCAACCACTAAAAGATTGGTCAAATGAGATTCTAATTGATGACTGTTCATGGAATAATTTCTTCAGTTAAGTTAGTAATTTTATCAAAACGAAAGTTGTTAGCCCAATCAGCGATGGTTTCCCCGAAAGAAGTATTAGATTCGGCGATTGCGGTGACCAAACTTAAAATCAGCTCTGCATCAGCATCGATAGCTCCTTGATGTAACTGTATCACCCACTCTGCAGGCAGTGTCGCCAAAGTTGTTCTTAAATTTTCAGTTTCTTCCTCTGCTTTTACACTAAAGTCTTGACCCTCAAGCTGAGATAATTTAAAGTTCGGTAAATCTTCATAGATATACTGTACCCCTAAATGTTCAGCCATTTTGGCAAAAATAACTTCTTCTTGGATAGGCTTGCTCACAAAATCGTCACAGCCTGATGCTAAAAAAATGGCTCGCTCCTCCTCAAAAGCGCTAGCGGTCAACGCAACAATCGGGGTAGCCTCCTCTTGAATTTTGGCTTTAATTTGTCTGGTAGCTTCATACCCGTCTATCACAGGCATTTGCATATCCATCCAAATTAGGTGAGGTTTCCAAGTTTCCCAGATTCTAATAGCTTCTTGACCATTTACTGCTTCGCGCACCTCCAAGCCAAGCGGTTCTAGAAGATGAACCAATAGCAAACGGCTCTCCCATTTATCATCAACCACCAAGATGCGATAGGGGGGTTGGTTGGGTTCTAAACCAATTACCCGCCTTGTCGATTGTCGAGGTTGAACTTCAGCCATCTCAGGGGACATAATTTGGATATCAAAACTAAAAATTGTTCCTCGATTCAAGGTACTGCTGACGGTAATGTCTCCTCCCATCAGTTGTACGAATTGTCGGCTGATGGGTAAACCCAAGCCGGTTCCTTCTTGAGATTTCCGACCCGCGTCAGTTTGCACAAAAGCCTCAAATAAAGAATCTACCTCGGTAGGAGCAATGCCGTGACCCGTGTCTTCCACTTCAAACGTAATAGTCCGTGGTTCGTTGTCTGTTGGGGACTTTTGTTTCGCACTAATGGCTGCAACCCGAAGTGTCACACTTCCCTTCGTAGTAAACTTTATCGCATTTCCTAGCAGATTAATCAAGACTTGACGCAATTTACTTTCGTCAGTTTTTACATACTGAGGAATGTTAGAATTGATGTGCCAACAGAGTTTTAAACCTTTAGAATCAGCTTTGAGTTTGAGCATTTCTTCGAGAGAATGGAACACGTGATACAGGTCAAAGCTAGTAGGATTTAAGGTAATCCGACCAGCCTCAATTTTAGACATTTCCAGCACGTCATTAATCAGCGTCAGCAAATGCTCGCCAGAGCGACTAATGATGCCGATCTGTTTCTGCTGTATATGAGAAAGGGAGGAGTCGCGTCCCAGCACTTGGGTAAAGCCGAGAATTGCATTGAGGGGAGTTCGCAGTTCGTGACTCATTTTTGATAAAAATTCGCTTTTAGCCTTGTTAGCCGCATCTGCAACTTCTTTGGCTTGCTGAATTTCTTGGCTGGCATACTGAATTTCTTGGAACTTCTCCTGGAGAGCACCGGCCATGATTTGGAAGTTGTTTGTCAGGACATTAATTTCGGTTACTCGGCTGATGGGTAATTGTAATTCTTTACGTTCAATCAGCTTATTTGGTAAATTGGTGGTGAAGTTAGTCAGTTGCTGCAAAGGTTGAATTAGACGGTGGCTGATAAGTTTAGTCAGCAGGGGTGTTAACATCGCGATCGCAGTCAAGACTGCAAAACTATTTGTGTAAAGTCTATTTAAGAGAACTAGATGGGGAGCACTAGCCATTTCGACAACTAATTGCCAGGGAAAATTATCACCGATCGTTGCTTTCTGAACATAGAACGATTTTCGCCAGCGTACCGCCTTCGGCATATTTTGAACAATGGGAATCCAACGGTGGGTGGTGTCATCTAGTCGCTGTATTTTGCCATTGTCATTGTGATCGAATGGTTGTAATAACTTGAGATCCTGACGAGTGCTGAGAATCACTTGCTGCTGCGAATTCAGCACGGTAATCAGATCTGTGTAGGCTGGATAATTCTGGGTTAACCAGCGATCGAGTGCATTAACATCAATTTCTGCCAATACCTGACCCAGCAGACGATCGCCCTCCAAGATCGGCACGCTTTGAATCATGCTAGAGAAGTTAGTGCGATCGAGCAATATACTGTCAGAAAGTTTGGGCTGCTTCTCCATCAGAAACGAATTGTATTTTAATCGTTCCAGCTCGCTCGACGTTGTGGAAATAGCTGATACAATGATTTTTCCTTGAGTATCAGTGATGTAAATATTGCGGAATTCTGGAAAGGCTTGCTCAACTAACTCAGTGGATTTTTGGAGGGCATTTGATTGAGACAAATTGCTATTCTTGGCAATGACTGCCAGTTGTGTCATCATGCTTTGGCTACGCTGCTGCCAGTTCCGCAGTTCTCTGCTTATACTCTTGGTGGTAGAGTTTAAATTTGCTAAGATATAACGTTCTTGCTGAGCGGTAGCCCCATCGCAGTTCCAAATCGTCAGGATGACAGTTGGGATAAACACAAAAGTAACGAACAAATTCAAGAGAGTTTGCTCAAAACTCATGATTTTCGTTGCTGGGGAACGACCGCTCCACTGAGCAATGGGGGTATGATTTAGAATTAAACTTGCCACTAGGGCGTTACAAATTAGATTGACTGGGTTTTTTAGTGACATAAATAGCACCAAACTGGGTTCAATCTTGCCAACGCCAGCATATAGTAACCACAACAAGGGAAACCCAATTAATCCCCAATAAATCACGTCGAGCAGAAGTAAGTTATTGCTGCGCCGTCGCAATCCCCAGCCGACAAAAAATGCTTCTAGGGTAAACAGGATAAAGCCGTAGGGATGTTTCCATAATAGGATTGTGTGGGAACCCGCGATCGCCCCTGCGAGCGTGCCCCAGCCCCATCCGTACAGTCTCACGACCAGCATGGTAAACACACTGCCAAATAGCCAGTCTAGATGGAAAATTATCGGAATGCTGAAGTAGTTACCTGCATAACTCAGGATTAGGAGGATGAGCAGGATTAGACGGGTTGACGATCGATACTGTGATTTCATGAGTCCCGATAAGTAGGTCAACTTAATTAAATGTAAAAAGTGATGGCTGTTAGATCCCCGACTTCTTCCAGGGCTGCGGGCGTGGATTTTGTCATCTACCAAGTGGACAGGTTTGAGCATATAAGCGATCCCTACTGTCACCGGGCGCTCGCGGGAGCATCTCACTTTTGCAGCCAAGCTAGAAATTGGAGTTTTGACGCAGGAGGCAGGAGGAAAGAGGAAGGAGAAAGGAGCCCGAAGAAGTGTTTTTACAAATATCAGATGCTCCCGGCGATCGCGATCAGGTTAGGACTCGAACGAAAGGCTTTAGAAAACTTTTCCTCAGACTCGCCCCAGGCTCTTTCTGTGTGCATTCTGAGACCGAGGAGTTTAATTTGTTCGCTATCTGGGTAATCAGGATATTGGCGGGTTTGATATCTTTAGGAATAACTTGGTTTTGGTAGAGATAGTGGAGAATATCTGCTAATTGCAGGGCTTTGTTGAGAAATTTTTCTAAAAATACCGATTGAGAAGGTTGGTTTTTATCAGTTGCTGCCTTGAGATAACTACACAGGGAAACTCCTCCACAGTCCTCTATTATCAAAGCATAGGCGTTTGTGTAAGGCGCTAAATCGAGTGGCTTAACAATACTGGGGAGGTTGAGATTTTTGGCAATGGTATATTGGTTGCGGAATTGAAGTAGTTCGTTGAAGCTGGCGTATTCGTTTCGCAGCAGTTTGATGACGACTGAAGTGCGATCGCTCTCCCGAACACCTCGATAGACTAGAGTGCGAGATCCTGCATAGAGTTGTTCCGTTATCCGATACCCTGGCAGGTCAGTAATTGTCTCCATTTTCCAGTCCTCAATAAATTGGGGGTTACTATATCTCTAGTTTACTCAGCCAACTTGGAAAAGTCTCAATGGCCTCTAATGTTCCTGCGCTTGTCAGTCCGCGTTCTGTACGAAAGCTCGCAGCTCGTTCGATACTAAAGCCATATTATTAAGTGTTTAGAACTTGTCTCCACTGGAGCGAAAATTATCTATAACTATGTTTACATAACTTATTTGAGATATTGAGGGCGATCGCATCTAGCAGTTGTGAAGCTTACAAAAGGCGATCGCCCCCAAAAGCTATTTTTTGAGGTAGTTCAGTTTACACCCAAGCCTGGAAAGGTTTTCAAGTTGGTTGTCCCCCCTTGAGGGTTGTGAGGTAAAGTTACCGTAAAAATACGCAAGGGCAGCCGTCATGGCGTGTTCGAGCAACCTATTGTATCGACAGGAGATTCTTTTGTTATAAATCGACGAATGGTATAAACAGACATCTAGCTGTTGATACGTTTGGTTTCCATTGTTTCCTCACGCTCACAAAAGCCAATTTATCTCCTGGATGTGGCTTTGATTGAGATGTTGAGTAAAAACCTTGATTCTTAAAGTTTCAATTAGTCAATCTTCCCAAGATAACAATATTACCCTTACCACGGCTATCACCCAGAACCTCTGACTATTTAGTTAAAGAAGATTGAGCGGCTGATGATAACTAAAATCAGTTTTAAGCTATTTAAAAAACTATCGAAACAAGAAAATAAGCGGAGGAGAATTCGGGATTGGTTCCGGTTGGGGCAATGTGGATAATTTAAAATCTAATTCTTGGAGGGAAAAATGCAAAATCCTCGCCTATGAATCTTGATATAACTTTAAATACTAGCTCGGTTATGAATATTTTTTTTATTACGTTAAGGGTTAAAAGGCGGCCAGCCTTCTAGATATCAAATGGGTTCTATAGAACTCATTTTTAGCTAACGGGTTGAGATTACCAACTGATAATAAGCGGCAATCCAGGTCGAAAATCTACCTGTTGTCCCTGCACTTCTCCATCAAAACCAAGCTCCACAAAATACTCGGTTCCTATCCGTAACTTTAGCTGATTTGTCTCAAGCACTGCTTGAAGTTCGGGTGACGGATTATTGGCAGCAGGACTGACTAATTCTACACGAGTAATTTCGCGTAAACCAACACCATGCTCCAAAGGCTGTGACTTCTGGGCCGAGTATCGATCTGGACGTTTACCAAAGGAAATTTGGAAAAGCATCGGCTCAGTCAACAGATCACTATTTGTTGCCACCCTTATACTCATCGTTTCAGATAAATAAGGTGGACGATATGCCCAACTAGAAAATGCAACTGTGTCCTCAGAACCTTTGGCTGGACGCAAACAGATGCCAAATGGACACGCACCATTATTCCGATTTGTCGATCGCTCCCAAAGACGAGTCTGATGAATTGGCTCAGACTGCGCCTCTTCTGGATCGTGAATCCATAACAATTCCAACATTGCGTTATGGAAAAAGAAAGAGCGATTGGCTGTACCTTGTCCGTGATGAATGCGAGATGCACCCTCAACTAAACCGAATGATGATAAACGATTAGCTTCCGAAGCACCAATATCAGTAAGAATGAAAAGATGGTCAAATTCAAATGTCATAGAATTGTTCAGAGAATCGATCGCTCGCTCAAGTAATTTTAATCCCCTGTGATTGCTTTTTTTCCGATCGCCACGCTGATGCTGCACAGCGTACTGTACCAAAGTCCCAAACCTCTACTCAGTCAATCTTTCCCAATCTAAAATCTAAAATCTAAAATCTAAAATCGCGCAATCGATCGCCCCAACCTTCCCCAAGCTTCAAGTTACAACCACATCGAGGAACCATCCGCGCACATCCAGCAGTCTCAACATCCAGTTACCGACAATTCTGCTAGAGTCAGGTCATCATCCGGTGCATCTTGTAGAGACGCAATTCACAGCCTCTGCCCCGAAAGCAGTAAAATCCCATCAGCTTGTCACCTGCCACCCGATCGGCAGTAACTTAAAAATTAAGGTAGTTTGAAAATAATCGCCCAAAGTTGAAAGAAGCCTTGACATCTGACCTAAACTCTCTAACTTACACCCTCTAGCTGCGCTGCCATCCATATTTAAAAGATGCCATGTCAACCTTAGTCATCGTCGAATCTCCGACCAAAGCCCGCACCATCCGCAACTTCCTGCCCTCCACCTACCGTGTAGAGGCATCGATGGGCCATGTCCGCGACCTACCCTCCTCCGCCGAAGAAATACCAGAAGCCGTTAAAGGAGAAAAATGGGCGCAACTGGGCGTAAACGTGGAGGCAGACTTTGAACCCCTCTACGTCATCCCGAAAGATAAAAAGAAAATTGTTAAAGAACTCAAAGACGCCCTCAAAGACGCCACAGAACTGATTCTAGCCACTGACGAAGACCGGGAAGGCGAAAGCATTTCCTGGCATTTGCTGCAAATCCTCAAACCCAAAGTTCCGATCAAGCGGATGGTGTTTCACGAAATCACCCGCGAAGCAATCCGCGATGCTTTGACTCACTGCCGCGATATCGACAATCGAGTAGTACAAGCGCAAGAAACTCGCCGAATTCTCGACAGACTCGTCGGTTACACACTCTCTCCGCTATTGTGGAAAAAAATCGCTTGGGGTTTGTCTGCAGGTAGAGTGCAGTCAGTCGCAGTCAGGCTTTTGGTGCGCCGGGAACGGGAACGCCGCGCTTTCCGCCAAGGTAGCTACTGGGATTTGAAAGCCCTTTTGGAAAAGGGCAAGATTTCCTTTGATGCCAAACTCGTGACTGTCGGCAATGTGAAAGTTGCAAACGGCAGCGATTTTGATGAAAATACCGGGCAAATTATCTCCGGCCGCCGCGTACTTTTGCTGAACGAAGAACAGGCGCGGGCTTTACTTTCACGCATTCAAAACAAACCCTGGACTGTCGGCAATATCGAAGAACGGCCAGTCACCCGCAAACCGTCGCCGCCGTTTACGACCTCGACTTTGCAGCAGGAAGCCAACCGTAAGCTGCGGCTGGGTGCGCGGGAAACAATGCGAATTGCCCAAGGTCTCTACGAACGCGGTTTTATCACCTATATGCGGACGGATTCGGTGCATTTGTCCGAACAGGCGATCGAAGCGGCGCGCAGTTGCGTGCAAGAACTTTACGGCAGCGAATACCTCAGCCCCCAACCGCGCAAATACACCACGAAAAGCAAAGGCGCGCAGGAAGCCCACGAAGCTATCCGTCCCGCCGGCAGCACTTTTCGGACTCCGCAGCAAACTGGATTGGATGGGATTGATTTCCGCCTGTACGATTTGATTTGGAAGCGGACTGTCGCTTCTCAAATGGCCGATTCCCGCCAAACTCACGTCACTGTATTAACTCAGGTAGAAGATGCCGGTTTCCGTTCCAGTGGCAAACGCATTGATTTTCCCGGCTTTTTGCGGGCATACGTGGAAGGTTCCGACGATCCGAATGCGGCGTTGGAAGACCAAGAGGTGATTTTGCCGGCGCTGAAGGTGGGGGATAAACCTAATTGTAAGGATTTAGAGGCAGTTGGCCACGAAACTCAACCTCCCGCCCGCTACACGGAAGCTTCTCTGGTCAAAATGCTCGAAAGCGAAGGTGTGGGCCGTCCGAGTACCTATGCGAGTATTATCGGTACAATTGTCGATCGGGGATATGCGAAATTAATAGCTAATGCCCTAATTCCGACCTTCACCGCTTTCGCCGTCACGACTTTATTGGAAACACATTTTCCCGATTTAGTAGACACCGGTTTTACTTCCCGAATGGAACAAACCCTCGATGAAATTGCCACCGGCGAGGCGAAATGGCTGCCGTATTTGCAAAAGTTTTATACAGGGGAAACCGGACTCGCAACCCAAGTTAAAGAACAGGAAAGTCAGATTGATGCGAAAGTAGCCCGAACTGTGGTATTGGAGAATCTCTCCGCCAAAGTTTGCATCGGCAAATTCGGCGCATATCTGGAATCTGAAAGCGAAGAAGGCCTGGTAAAAGCATCGATTCCCCAAGATTTGACGCCGGCAGATTTAGATCCGGAACAAGTGGAGTTTCTGTTAAAGCAAAAAACCGAAGGCCCGGAAAAATTGGGTCTTCACCCGGAAACTGGGGAACCGATTTATGTGCTGATTGGCAGTTATGGGCCATACGTTCAGTTAGGGGAAGTTTCGGAAACGAACAAGAAACCGAAGCGGGCTTCTTTGCCGAAGGGGACGGATAAGGATAGCGTGACGCTGGATATGGCGGTGAGTTTGTTGACTTTACCCCGGTTGTTGGGCACTCACCCGGAGACGGGGGCGAAGGTGCAAGCTAATTTGGGGATGTACGGGCCTTATGTGGTGCATGACCAAGGTAAGGTGGGGAAAGATTATCGATCGATCAAACCGCCGGATGATGTTTTGACTATAGGGCTCGATCGGGCTTTAGAGTTATTATCGCAGCCGAAAGCCGCCCGCGGCCGCAGCAAATCAGCCACACCTTTAAAGGAATTGGGCGCGCATCCAGAGTCGGGAGAATTGATCAATGTTTACGATGGTCGCTACGGCCCCTACGTGAAACACGGCGATATCAATGCTTCTTTGTCGAAGGATGAATCTGTGGAGAATTTCACATTACAAAGAGCACTGGAATTGTTAGCAACCAAGGAAGCGGCGGGCGGCGGAAAATCTAGCAGCAAGTCGAAGAAGTCTACTAAGACTGCGGCGGCCAAGTCGGAGACTGCAACTGAGAAGACTGCGGCGAAGAAAACCACTGCTAAGAAGACGACGACTGCAGCGAAGAAAACCACTGCTAAGAAGACGGCGACTGCGACGGCGACTAAGAAGAAGACAACGTGATTTTAGTTTAGTTTTCACTCATCTAGAAACCCGGTCTGCAGGGGGGAATCGCCCCAAGTGCGATCGGGTTTCTTTGTTGGTAAACTATTTGACAAGCTGAGGTTTGTAGTAAGGACTGAAGTTCTTAAAATTGGGCTTGAATGTACTAGGGCATTACGATCGGGGAAAACTGTGATAATTTGCTGGAGTCGAACTTGACAGGATACAAAATATGCGATACTTTGGGATAATGTCAGGCGTTAAACTGGTTTCATGAGGGTACGGACACCCATGAAACCAAGCATTTTAAAATAGACCAACATTGAGATTTAAATACTAATTTGAATCCTAAATTAATAATAAGTATTTTTTCACTGTAATACTGTTCTATCTTGAAGTTATATGGTTTTTATTGCAAATGAAACTCACATTGATTAACGCTTACAAATCAATTTCTTCCTTCCCCGAAACTGAACTACCGGATTTTGTGATTATTACTGGGGTAAATGGTGCAGGAAAGTCACATTTGCTAGAGGCTATAAATAGTGGATGTATTCAGATTGATAGTATTGCTGCTACCAATCAAACAAAACCAATTCGTCTCTTCAACTGGACAAATCTTGTTCCAAATGATAGCGGTGCTTTTGCTTCTTACCAAATCACTCAAGAGAGACAAGGACTTTGGAATGAACTTTTCCCACAAATCCAAGTTCATCGTAATCAGATTACAGATACTCTTCGACAGTTTAAACGTTTGGATCTTTTGAGCATGGATATTCATAAACTTATTAATTTATCGGAAGATGAGTTTATAATGACAGGTGACAATCCGGATGAATCAAGACAAACTTTTCAAACAATTCAGAATATTATCTCCAATATAGAACCTTATCTGATAACAAATTTTGTGCGAAGTGACGTTAATAGACAAAGATTAATTAGTGAATTGCAAGGAAAAACCCGAACTTCTATTCTTGCTTTAGACGAAACAGATTTTTATGATAATTTTCCTAAAAGTTGGCTACCTATCGATATGTTTCAACAGTCCTTCGGCAGACTTTTTTTAGAGTACAAACACAACTTCCTTAATAACCGACTAAAGGAGTTGGCAAATTCAGAAGGTGATACTGTCAGTTTCCTCTCTAATGAAGAATTTATAGAACAGTATGGGGAGGCTCCTTGGACTTTTGTTAATAGTATTCTTGAGATTGCTAATCTAGATTTTCGCATTAACCAACCAGCAAAATATTATGAAGATCGTCCTTATGAACCAGTTCTTATTGATCAAATAAGAGGAACTCAGGTGAAGTTTGGCGACCTCTCTTCTGGAGAAAGAATTTTAATGTCATTTGCATTATGTCTTTATTATGCAGAGGATCGTCGTCAGCTTGTAGATTATCCAAAAGTTTTGCTTTTTGATGAAATTGATGCTCCATTGCATCCTTCCATGACTCAATCGCTTCTGCATACTATTCAAGAGGTTCTTGTGAATCGTCACGGAATCAAAGTAATTATGACCACACATTCGCCATCAACAGTCGCTCTAGCACCCGAAGCCTCTGTATATGCCATGTATAAGACTGATATACAAAGGTTACAAAAGACAACAAAAGACAAAGCATTAGCAATTCTCACGACTGGAGTACCAACTCTGAGTATTGACTATAAAAATCGTCGTCAAGTGTTCGTTGAAAGCCAATATGATGCCCAATTTTATGAAATTATTTATAATAAGCTGAAAAATTACTTAATTTATCCCGAAATTTCACTTAACTTCATTTCATCTGGAGTATCAGGACAAGGAAACTGCGATCAAGTAGAAGAAGTTGTTAATAATTTGTACAAGTGTGGCAACCGGACGGTGTATGGAATCATTGACTGGGATAAAAAGAATGATGGCAATGAGCGCGTAAAAGTCCTTGGTCATGGAAAGCGTTATAGCATTGAGAACTATATTCTTGATCCACTACTGCTAGGAGCATTTTTAATTCGGGAGAAGTGGATTGAACGTGATGAAATAGGTTTTCATTCTAATGAAACATACGTTGATATTGCTAAGCTCGATAATGATCGTCTCCAGGTAGTAGCTAATTTCATAGTCAGTAAAGTTAAAAAAAAATCCCCCCCGACTTCAGAGGAAAATAATATTTCCTGTGAATATGTTGGTGGAAAAGTTATTAGTTTGCCTTCGTGGTTTCTTCAGATTAAAGGACACGAATTAGAAGAAATATTAACAGATATTTTTCCACAACTGAAAAGATTTCAAAAGCAATCTCAACTTAAACTAGAGATTTTGCAGAAGGTTGTTGATGATATACCTACTCTTATTCCTAAAGATTTAATTTCGCTATTTGAGAAAATTAAGAATGTTGAGGCATAAAGAAATCGATTAGGAGAACTCGTTGGTATAAATGATATAAACCTATCTGTTGTTACAATTTGGCTACCACGACGGATGGATGGAAAATTTCAGTTCGTGACCCTCAAGCCTTTTAAGGAGAATTGACATGACCCTAGAGCTATATCAGGAAGTTGCTTTAACCCCTGACTTACCAGAATATCAACTCAGAGCAGGAGATATTTCAACATTGGTTGATTTTGTTTCTCATCCTAGTGGTGGTGAAGAGGGCTGTCTGTTGGAAATATTTAATGCTGTTGGTGAGTCTCTGACGGTCATACCCGTCCCAATCTCTACTGTAGAAGTTCTCCGCCCTGATGAAATCTTAACAGTTAGTTCTTTGGCACAAGCAGGTTAATATTCATTCAAATGTGGGGTTTAAGCATCTTCACTCGCAGCAAAATATTGTGATGATTGTTGAGTGCACGGATTAAACAACTTAACGCGCGTTAGTGCGATCGATCGTACAAATCCCCCATCAATGACCTCTAGTTGGTCTAAAATCTCCTCAGCCACAACAAAGGCGATATGTGCGATCGACCATTTGTGACCCTCAAACCTTTTAAGGAGAAATATCTGTTGGCGGATGCCATCCAGCATTAACCCACTGACGCCTGACACTAACAGCAATATTATTGTTTAGTTGTAGTGCTGTGACGGTTGCGCGACCGCAATCTGTAAGTCCAATAATTTCTGTAGCGTCTTCACTCCAAGCAAAATTTTGTGACCATTCTTGAGTGCGGGGATTAAACAACTTAACGTGCTTTTGCGTGACCGGATCGAATGCGTCAGCTTGGGTTCCTTTGTAATTATTGCACAGACTACAAGCCAGCCATAGATTTTCTTCCTCGTCACTACCGCCAATCGCTTTAGGAATAATATGCTCAATTTCCAGTATTCCCAAAACATACATTTCTAAACTGCGACAATAACCGCATCGGTTTTGAGCTTGTGCGCGAACTCTGGATCGCACTTGTTCAAAAATCGCCATTTTGCTTATCCTTTTAATGGTTCGAGCAAGCCGCGCCGCACAGCTTCATTTAAGGCTTGAGCTTGTCGCAATAGTCGAGTTTCATATATGTGGATTAATCCCTGCAATTCCTCCAGTTCTACAGATGCGATCGTACCGGATTGTTGGCGGTCTAGCAATTCACTCAATCGTTGTTCTTGGAGTGGTTGCAGCCGGAGTTGAGTCTGAGCGATTACTTCTGAATCAGACAGTGCTGATACTGGTTTAGCGGTTGGTAAGAGAAAATTTTCCAGAGTTTCTACTAGAATCTCACTCACGGTGCGGTGGCGTTGCTGCGCTAGCAATTCTGCTTGGTGATAGACTTCATCTGGCAAATTTAGGGTGATTTGGGCGGTCATAGGTGCAAAGCTATGAAACTAATATTTATATTATGCCATATTTTACTTTGAGTATTAGACGTCTGCCAAAAAGAAATGAAGAAGCATCTCGGTTGCTAAAAATACGGAGACAGCTACCAAGAAGAAAACAAAGTGAAATTAGTTTAGTTTTCACTCATCCCGAAACCCGGTTTATTAAAAAAACCGAGTTTCTTTATTTATAAAATATTAGCCAAGCTGGCAAAAATAGGTTTGTACTTCCGTCCTTAAAATTCTCTTCTCTTCTCTTCCTTTGTGTCATAAACGTCTGCGCGGTTCCATCGCCCCTATTTTTTTTGAGACATATCAACTCAAACTCTTGTCAAGCCTAGCTTTTGGCCTTACTTGTCACCTGTCGGTCAAATCATCCTATTTACTTATTGACAATTGCTCTTCTCTGTTCAATTGTCAGGGAACGTATATATAAGGTTACAAATTGTATCATAAGCAACAGAAAGTACCCAATGTTTTATGTAGCGGCCTACAATTGAGAAAAGAAACAAGATTAAGAGGCGTGATCGCTATGGGTATCAATGAAAACTTAGACTGGGAAGAAGCATTTGAGTACAGAGCGGGCTTGACAGTGGAGTTGAAGTCGCAGCCTGGGGTTTTGCATACGATCGCTTACTATGAAGTGATGATGGTACCGCCCATCTGGTTAGAAAATGACCCCCGTCCCCGCTATCCTCACGAACTGCGAGTCGTTTCCCACCAGCCAACTGTGTCCAATGTTTGCCGGATTTCAGAGAGTCCTGTTTTAGTAGCCTCCTAGGTTTTTCCAGCGAGAAATATCGGCGATGGCATCTAGCCAGCAATCAAACCGATGCAGTGATTTTCGGATTGAGATTGCTTGAGTTTACTTTGTGGCGATCGCTTAAGATATAGATGGTCGCGAGAGTGCGATCGACTCAAATCACTTGACCTGTTAATGTTTCAAGTGAGGAAATAGCCTGATTAATGTTACCAGCCCTTCTTGTTACATCATCCTCTCCCCTACAGACAATGTATTCCAGCAGGGTCAGACTGTAAGCTGTGCAGTCTGATAAAATAACGGCAATTTTGAGTTAAAACAGCTCGATTTTCACTGACTGTAAAAGCTAACACTTCTTCGTCCGGATTTTTTGGGTTATCCTTTCCGGCTGCTTGCACTGTCAGAATATTGTGCCCCATCTGGCGCAGCAATTCTACAACCACTCTGGGAAATAGTTCGTCAGCATCAAGACGCGCTATCATTTCAATCCTCGTCATTTTTGCGGATAGCTATTTCAATTTCATGGGGAAAAACTGCCGCCTAAGCCGACGCATTTGCTAAATCAGTAGCAGTTAGTGTGGCATAGTTATCTAATAGTTGAGACTCGTTCATACCCAAACGATGAAAGCTCACCAGTTCCCAAACAGGAATGCAAGTATTTCTCATACAAGCATCACCGCCACAGACACCGGGAGTTTGGCTAATTTCTTGCCAGGTGTTAGCTAAATTTTGCGTTAATAATTAGATAATTCGAGCTTTCTTTTTTGGCGTGCAAGCTAGGAGTTCAGCTTCTAATTTTTGGATAGTAATAGAAGCTATTTGATTTAGTAATTCTGTATTTATTCGCTATTATACGCAATTCCTTTCTCTCTGCTCTCTTCCTCTGCGCCCTCTGCGCCTCTGCGGTTCATAAAAAAAAGCTTTTTCACAAATGAAATAGCATTGCTATATCTGTTTAACTTCAGGAAAAATCTCTCTCATTATAAAAAGTAATCGCCCTTTTACCCGGAGCTTAAACGAACCTAAAAAAAATTAACCCAAAACGAGTCATACCATTTTTAATTTTAGATTAAAGAATGGGGAATGACTGAGGACATAAAGCTTTGGATATTGCCTACAGTTGAATTTTTTATGATAACTGGTATCAGCCATCAGCAGGCACAAAGTGAAATTAAATTCACCTATAAATCCTTATGACTTCTACCTTGAGAAGTATCTTTGTGGGGACTTGCACAACACATCCTACCACTCGCAACATATACTAAGGCTCAGTGCGGAGTGCACAGCCTACAAAAACTCTTGTGCAAATCCTATTATGTATTGCTGAATTCCTTGATCCCCGCAAGTAGCGGCCTTTATTGCATCAAACTCGTGCGATATTTAGCCATAAATTAACATTGATTTAAACTTTTATTTAGGTATAAACGAGCTAGAATTCTATAGTTTGCGTGGAAGACATGGAGTTTAAATACAAAATGTCACAAATAACAAATTAATATCGATCGCACTTCTCGATCGCACTTTACAAAACAAGCACAACTTAGGAGTCAATCGCTGATGATGCTAGGAACGACCGAGATCCCGCAATTAAAGCCGCTTTCCGACTCAGAACTACACAAAATGAACGCCTACTGGCGGGCCGCAAACTACCTATCCGTCGGACAAATCTATCTCTTCGACAATCCGCTACTCAAAGAACCACTCAAACTCGAACACGTCAAACCCAGACTCCTCGGACATTGGGGCACCACTCCAGGCCTCAACTTCATCTACGTTCACCTCAACCGCATCATCAAAGCCCAAGACATCAACGCCATCTACATCGCAGGCCCTGGACACGGCGGGCCGGGCTTGGTCGCCAACACCTATCTCGAAGGCACTTATACCGAATATTACTCGAACATTTCCCAAGATGAAGAGGGTATCAAACGGCTGTTCAAACAGTTCTCTTTTCCCGGCGGTATCCCCAGCCACGTCGCCCCGGAAACCCCCGGTTCGATTCACGAAGGCGGCGAACTCGGCTACGCCCTCGTCCACGCTTACGGGGCGGCCTTCGACAATCCCGATTTGATTGTGGCCGCCGTTGTCGGCGACGGGGAAGCAGAAACGGGCCCGCTGGCTGCTAGCTGGCACTCTAACAAGTTTCTCAACCCGGTTCGCGACGGGGCCGTGTTGCCGATTTTGCACTTGAACGGCTACAAAATTGCCAATCCCACGCTGTTGGCCCGCATTCCGCGCGAGGAATTGGAAAGTTTGATGGTCGGTTACGGCTACAAACCTTATTGGGTGGAAGGTTCAGACCCGGAAACCATGCACCAGTTGATGGCTGCAACGATGGATACGGCGATCGGCGAAATTAAGGCGATTCAGGAAAAAGCCCGGACGGAGGGCTATTCCGGTCGTCCCCAGTGGCCGATGATTGTGATGAAAACTCCCAAAGGCTGGACGGGGCCGAAGGAAGTTGACGGTAAGAAAACTGAGGATTATTGGCGATCGCACCAAGTCCCACTTTCGGAAATGGCTTCTAAGCCGGGACACGTCCAACTCCTGGAAGATTGGATGAAAAGCTATAAGCCGGAAGAACTCTTCGACGAAAAGGGCAAGTTAATTCCCGAATTGGCCGAACTCGCACCCAAGGGATCTCGGCGCATGGGCGCAAATCCCCACGCTAACGGCGGCCTGCTGCTGCGAGACTTGAAAATGCCGGAATTTGAAGAGTTCGCCGTTGACGTGGAAAAACCGGGCACTGTAATGGCAGAAGCAACCCGCGTTTGCGGCCGCTTCCTGCGAGAGGTGATGAAACTGAATCAGGAAAACGCCAACTTCCGCATTGTCGGGCCCGACGAGACGGCCTCAAACCGCCTCGATCCGGTGTTTGAAGTGACGAACCGGGTGTGGGCGGGCGAAATTTTGCCCGAAGACGACCACATCTCCCCCGACGGCCGGGTGATGGAAGTCCTCAGCGAACATCTATGTCAGGGATGGCTGGAAGGCTATTTGCTGACGGGACGCCACGGCTTTTTCTCTTGCTACGAGGCGTTTATTCACATCATCGATTCGATGTTCAACCAACACGCCAAGTGGTTGAAAACTACTAACGACATTCCTTGGCGCCGACAGATCGCCTCTCTCAACTACCTGCTAACTTCTCACGTTTGGCGGCAAGACCACAACGGTTTTTCTCACCAAGATCCGGGTTTTATCGACCACGTAATTAACAAGAAAGCGGAAGTGGTGCGGATTTATTTGCCGCCGGATGCGAACACTTTGCTGTCAGTAACGGATCACTGTCTCCGCAGCCGCCACTATGTCAACGTGATTATTGCAGGGAAGCAGCCGGCATTGCAGTATTTGGATATGGATGCTGCGATTAAACACTGTACGGCCGGCATCGGTATTTGGGAGTGGGCTAGCAATGATAAAGGTGGCGAACCGGATGTGGTGATGGCTTGCGCGGGTGATGTTCCGACGCTGGAAACTTTGGCTGCTGTTGACATTCTCCGCCGAGATTATCCCGATTTAAAAGTGCGGGTGGTTAATGTGGTGGATTTGATGACTCTTCAGCCTGCTAGCGAACATCCTCACGGTTTGTCTGACAAGGATTTTGATGCTTTGTTCACGATAGATAAGCCGGTGATTTTTGCTTTTCACGGCTATCCTTGGCTGATTCACCGATTGGCTTACCGCCGCACGAATCACTCGAATATTCACGTTCGGGGTTACAAGGAAGAGGGAACGACTACGACGCCGTTTGATATGGTGGTGATGAATGACCTCGATCGATTCCATTTAGTTGCAGATGTACTCGATCGCGTTCCGAAACTGAGTTCTGTAGCAGCTTACGGCAAACAAGCTATCCGTGACAAGCTGATCGAGCACACGCAGTATATCACCAAGCACGGCGATGATATGCCGGAAATCCGCGACTGGAAGTGGCCGCACGCGGGCCCGGTTTCGCCGGAAGCGCCGCCGGAAACGACTGATCCGGGGGCGACAGCAGAACAAACCGTGCGATCGGGTGCACCTGGATAGGTGCGATCGCTTGTAGAGCACAAGCTACTCATCCCTATGATTGTCAACCACAGAGAAAATTAACGATTTTGCGAGTATACAACCTAGGCAAGATCGAGGTTTCACCTCAGTTTGACAATCATAGGGAGTGACATCAGTTAAATAAAGCTTCAGCAACCAATCTCAATTTCTAGGTATGCGCCCGGAACAATAGTGTCGATCGCGTTCCGAATATCGTCTTGATGCCTTTGAATACGCGGCCAAGATGTAGACAGCAAAACCACAATAGCAATTTGTCGGCTTGTCAGGTTTTGTTGATAACGCAAGTTGCGATCGGTTGTCACCAGCAGATTATACCCATCGCGTTCGGCTGTGTCGAGCAGATCGCCATTTGCTAATGTTGACCATCCACGTTCATAAGCAGTATCTACTGTATGACCCAGCAACGATCGGCGCAACGGTACTGGTGTACCTTGGTCAAACAATATCTTCATGCCTCTACCATTTGCGTTAATGAGGCTAACGCGCGATCGAGTAATACCTCAACTTGGGCGCGAGTTACTCCCGGAAACCATTCGAGAAACTGGTCAATAGAGGCTCCATCTTTAAGATTCTCGAAAAAGGCGGCAACAGGTACGCGCGTTCCCCGAAATACCCATGCACCACTTACCTTGGTTGGATCGCGTTCAATGACTTCAAAGAAATCTATATTCTGCATGACATTCGTTGCTTGTTGCGGTTCAAGTAAAACAAGTAAGATAGAATTAATCTTAGCATAAATCAACGGTGAGTTAGGATTTGTACATTCCAAAGAGGCGGTCATGCTTAAAGAAATAGAAATTCAAAATTTTAGGTGCTTTGAACACATCAAAATTTCTGGGTTTGAAAGAGTCAATTTAATCGGCGGTAAAAACAATGCTGGCAAGACAGCCTTGCTAGAAGCAATTTTTATCAATGTTGTTCCCTATACTAGCAGTCTAGTCATGCTAAGACAGCTTAGAAAAGAGCCCTTAGAAGCCATAAAAGCTATGCCTGATAGAGCCTGGGATAACTTATTTTATTTCCGCAAAAAAGATAAATCTCTAGTAATTTTTGGAAAAGACGACAACAATATTATCTCTCAAGTAGAAATCAAGTCATCTACATCTTTGATAACTCTTAACTTAATCAAAAACGTAGAAGCACCAAAATTTCCACAACGCGGGAGAGAACCCTCTTTAAGAGCTACTTCCACAGGTTTAAGGGATGGTTATGGCAATTCAATAATTACTGATAGCAGTTCTACTGCTGACGAAATACCAATAATTCCCTCGTTTATCAGGATTTCGGGAAGAGAACTCACAGAAGCATACGATAAAGCACGTTTGGATGACAAAGATAGCGAAGTTTTGAAAGCTTTTCAAATTATTGACCCTACGATCGAATCTGTAGAAAGTTTTTCAATTGGTGAACCCACACTTTACTTGAGAAGAAAGGGTGAGAAGCGTTTGCCTTTATCATTGTTTGGAGATGCAATGAATAGGGTTGCACATATTATGCTTAAATTAGTCATTAATAAACATAAAACCTTGCTAGTCGATGAGATAGAAAACGGCATTCACCATACAAACCAGCGGGAGTTTTGGAGAATTTTATTTCGCTTGGCGGCTGAACTGGATACGCAGATTTTTGCTACAACGCACAGTTTAGAGATGCTTCAAGCATTTGCTGAGGTGGGTTTAGAACAAAATCAGGAATGCAGCAGCGCATATTTTGAACTAGCAAGGAAACTCAAAACAAATCAAATAATCGGAAGTAGGCTCGATTTGGAAACTTTGAATTACGCACTAGAGCATCAAGAAGGAGTGAGAGGTGAGTAATATTGTCATAGTAGAAAGTAAAAATGATAAAATTTTCATGCAGGCAATGGTTGAGAAACTAAACTGCGATATCCAGGTAGAAAAACCTATTTATATAGATGATTATAAAAGTTTGGAAGGCTTGAGCGAAACAGAGTTAATCAAAGCTTTAAAAAATTTAATAAGAAAGATTGATCGAAAAGATATCGAAAAAATTGGAATAATTATCGATATTGATAATTATTCAGAGCAAGAACGGCTGAAATTCGTAGATAGATGTATAAAACAAGTGTTTGAGGAAGCTCAAAGCTTGTCAAGCACTAAACAATTTATCGATATTTGTACAGAGCGTGGGACAAATGCAAAATTGGCTTGTTACTTTACAAATGTGGGAGGTAAAGGCGAACTGGAAACGCTTTTAAAGGCAATAAAGGCTAGAGAATCTCCTCATGCTGATTGTTTGAATAGCTGGAAAACTTGCATAGAAAGCCAGGGAAAGCAAATCGACCAGAAAGGTTTTGATAAATTCTGGGTGAGCATCTATCTCAGGTATGATACTTGCTCAAATCAGGAACAGACGCAAGCTGGAAAAAAATGCAGTATGTCTGGGTTTGATTATGTTATGGAACACAAAAAAGATATTTGGAATTGGGATCATCCTGCTCTCGATGATTTGAAGGAGTTTTTTACACTCTTTTGCTAACATAGTAAAATTCACACACCATTAACTAACTCATGAGCTTAAAAATCTACTTTGTACGACACGGTGAAACGACTTACAGCCAAACAGGCGGTTTCTGCGGCGCTATCGATCCAGAATTAACGCCCGCAGGTTCTCAAATGGCAGAACAGTTTGGCGCCGCTTACGCAAAATTGCCCTGGGAGGCTGTTTATGTCAGTCCGATGAAACGCACAATTGCTACTGCAAAACCTTTGTGCGATGCTGTGGGAATTGAAATGCAGCTTCGCGACGGGCTGAGGGAAATTAAGTACGGTGAGTGGGAAGGCAAAACAGTAGAAGAGGTCAAAAAAGACTACGAAGAAGATTATATTAATTGGCTGACTGAACCTGCTTGGAATGCACCGACGAATGGCGGTGAGACTTCCGTGGAAATTGCTAGCCGATCGTCCTTAGTTATCGCAGAAATTCAGGAAAAGTACAAGAGCGGTAATGTTTTGGTGGTCTCGCACAAGGCGACTATTAGAATTGTTCTGTGCAGTTTGTTGGGGATTGATTTGGGACGTTATCGCTATCGCATTGGCGCTTTAGCAGCTTCTGTCAGTATTGTCAAATTTGATGTGCGCGGGCCGCTGCTGGAAGTTTTGGGCGATCGATCGTACATGGATGAACACCTCCGCAATTTGCCCGGGACTTGAGGTTGAGTTTGCTATGAAAATATTGGTGTTAAATGCGGGCTCTAGCAGTCAAAAAAGCTGTCTTTACGAGTTAAACGATGTCCTGCCGGATCGCCCGCCGCAACCCGTCTGGGAAGCGCAAATTGACTGGAATCACCGCGAAGGTGTGGCTCAGTTGAAAGTCGAAACTGCCTCGGGAACTGCACTTGAGGAAGAATTCGCCTCCGACTCTCGCGAAGCCGCCATTTCTCGAATGCTGGAGACTCTGGGGCAGGGTAAAACTCAAGTTATTAATAGTTTAAAGGAGATTGATATTGTCGGCCACCGCGTCGTACACGGCGGACAAGACTATCAGCAAAGTACGTTAATTTCGCCGGATGTTAAAGAGGCGATCGCCCGTTTATCGGTTTTCGCCCCCGTACACAATCCCGTCAACCTCGAAGGCATCGAAGCCCTGGAAAAAATCCTCGGAAATGTGCCGCAAGTAGCAGTATTTGATACAGCTTTTCACGCACAATTGCCACCCGCGGCCTTTGTTTATCCCGGCCCCTACGAATGGCTCGAAAACGGGATTCGCCGCTACGGTTTTCACGGCATTAGCCATCAATATTGCGCGCGCAGGGCGGCTCAAATTCTCAACCGTGATTTGACCGATTTGCGGCTGATTAGCTGTCATTTGGGCAACGGATGTTCTCTGGCGGCAATTCGCGGGGGCGTGAGTGTTGACACGACGATGGGTTTTACTCCTTTGGATGGTTTGATGATGGGAAGTCGATCGGGTGCGATCGATCCGGGGATTATAATTCATTTGTTAAGGCGAGAAGATTTAACTTCTGAAAAATTAGATAATATTCTCAATCGTAATTCTGGTTTAAAAGGAATTTCTGGGGTATCTAGCGATATGCGGCAGATTGGAGATGCGATCGCCCAAGGTAATGAGAGAGCTCAACTTGCTTTGGATATTTACCTTCACCGTTTGCGCGCTGGAATTGCGGCGATGCTGGCGAGTTTGGGAGGGTTAGATGCTTTGATTTTTACGGCGGGAGTTGGGGAAAATTCGCCTGTAGTGAGGGCTGCGGCTTGCGAAGCTTTTGGATTTATGGGTTTGAAATTGGATGGGGAGAAGAATCAACAGTCGCCGGTGGATGAAGATATTGCGGCAGTGGATTCAGCGGCGAGAGTTTTAGTCATTCACACGCAGGAGGATTGGGAAATTGCGCGAGAATGCTGGAAACTTTACTCTCACCTGCAATAATCCTTATGTCGGATCGAGGCAACCCTTCATGAGTGCCATGAAAGTGCGATCGCCCGATCAAGATATTGCAACACTTTATTCATTCGCAAGAGTTTTGGCAATTCATACTCAGGAAGATTCGGCGATCGGGCGAGAATGCGGGCAAATTTATCACAATTAGGACTTATGCAACATCTTTTACTACATAAGCCTTTACAATATAACCTTTTTTTTATAATTTTCTGCTCCCAAGCAAGTATTTATACTGATCTTTTGTAAAGATTTGATGAAGCAAGTTTTGCGATCGATTTCCCAATTATATACGTTTAAGTTATGGAAACTTTGTCATGTATTGACAAAAATGATATTAAAGATTATTTAAACTGACAGAATGTGACCACAACTTAACCGCAGAAGCATTTCCTATGAGCTACTTATAGTTTAAATTAATCAATTATAAAAATTTTATAATTTTTTATAATTTTAAAATTATAAAGATTTGATGAAGGCTGGCGATTACCGATACCCTTATTGACAGCAATAAAGTAGGATGTTGGCACAGAAACTTAATCAGCGATTATTTTAAAATAATCGAGAACCCAAAAATATCTAAGCAAGTTTCTTGATATGGACATCGTTTTAGTTACAGCAATCGCAAAAAGATGCAAAAAGTTAAAGTTTTAAATATTTGTATAGATAATTTATCGACAATAGAACTGTTGCAGCAACTTGACGAAAGAGGTGGTATTGTTTTTACCCCAAATGTAGATCACCTAATGATCCTGCAAAAAGATATAGACTTCTACAATGCTTATAAATTTGCCGACTACAGAGTTTGTGACGGACAAATATTAATGTATTGCTTGCAGTTATTAGGAACACCAATCCAAGAAAAAATCTCAGGTTCCGATCTTTTACCAACATTCTATCAGTATCATAAAAATAACCAAAATATCAAAATATTTTTGCTAGGAGCGGCGCCAGGAGTCGCTGACCAAGCTCGGAAAAATATCAATTTAAAAGTGGGAAGAGAGATTGTAGTTGGGGCACACTCGCCATCCTTTGGATTTGAAAAAAATGAAGAAGAATGTACTGCAATCGTCGATTTAATTGAACAATCCGGTGCGAATGTATTAGCAGTAGGGGTTGGTGCGCCCAAGCAAGAAAAATGGATTATCAAATACAAAGAAAAGTTGAAAAGCATCAAAATATTTTTAGCCATAGGTGCCACAATTGACTTTGAAGCTGGTCACAAGAAAAGAGCGCCGAAATGGATGAGTAATGCTGGGCTTGAAACTCCCTACAGATTGTTAAGTGAACCCAGACGACTTTGGAAACGGTATTTAATCAACGATCCACCTTTTTTAGGGCTGGCTTTCAAACAAAAAATCAACATTTATCAAAACCCTTTTACAGATTGGTAAACTTACAAACCGCAAAAAAAATATGTTACACCCTTCAGATAGTCTCCCACAAACCGCTGTAGAAAATGTCCTAACAATCGATATCGAAGATTGGTTTCACATTTTAGATATTGGTTCAATGCCAAGCATCGAAGACTGGCAGAAACTGGAAAGTAAAGTTACCAAAAACACACAGGTAATTTTGGATTTACTTAACAAACATGACAGAAAAGGAACATTTTTTGTTCTGGGGTGGGTTGCCGAGCATTTTCCAGATTTAGTCCGAGAAATAGAAAGGCAAGGTCATGAAATTGGTACTCATGGGTACAGCCACGAACTAATTTACAATTTAACTCCCAACGAGTTCCGTCGAGATGTAGCTCGCTCTCTGGAGGTGTTGGCACGAATTACTTCACGACCAATTTTGGGATATCGCGCTCCAGGTTTTTCGCTCGCTAATTCATCTCTTTGGGCATTAGACATTCTCGTAGAATTAGGTTTGCAGTATGATGCTTCGATATTCCCCATGAACAGAAATCATGGTGGGTTGCCGGGGTTTTCTGGAGACGCAGTATGGCTTACCACGGCCCTAGGAAACAAAATTCTGGAAATTCCAGTAACTCCGACTACACTCTTCAATAAAAAAGTGTATTTGTTTGGAGGCGGTTACTTTCGCCTCGCACCCTATTCTGCCATCGCTGCTGGGATAGAGCAGCTCAACAATCAAGGAAAACCAGCATTAGTTTACCTACATCCTAGGGAATTCGACCCGCAGCATCCTAAGCTGAAAATGAATCCTTATCGTTCCTTCACAAGTTATGTGAATCTGCACAAAACCCATTCTAAATTTGAGCGGATGATTCAGGATTTTAAGTTTAATAGTATTGAGAAAATTTGGCAAATAAGTATGGATGGGAAGCAGCACGGACGGGTAGTTAATACTTTCGTAGATCTTTGTCCCAGAGATCGGGAAATTTGCTTGCTAAGCAAAACCGGCGGGAAAACATCCGATACCGAAACCGAAATAGCAGAAAATTTGCTCAGGCTTAGACAGTAACTAAAAGACTTGAGCGGGAAAAATCTCGATCGCTCTCTGTTGTTTTCCCCGAATTCCATCGGTAGCGATATACACTTGCTGAAGTCTAAGTCTGGTTATGGGAGAAAATTTTGATGTCATAACCGCACAATCTCCAAACTTATGCCAATTTTGGAGTAATTAACGCCTTTAGAGAAGTGGTACCCGCACTGCGCGAGCGAAATAACTGGTGTTTAGACTAAGCAGCATAAATTGACTCAGCTATGGCTGAATTACTCAAAGAAAATATGGAATAGGAAAAATTGGGATTTAGGTCGAGTTCTTGAAGGCTTTTTTACGCTTGGAAGTCCCTTTTTTAACAATTGGACAGCGAGGTTTTGGTGGCCGGAGTTTTCCTGGAGGCCATCCAGGAGACTTTCCTCGGGGTTTGGGAGGAACAGCAGGAGTACCAATCGCCGCTAAAACTCCTCCCATACTTTGGGCTACTCGTCCAGGCGTCAAGTAGGGCATCGATTTCTGCCACGGTAAAGGGTTATCAGCCACCACTTCACGCGCCAACCACAATTCCCACGTTATTAACGGCATCAAATCGCTCCACCGTTCACACTGTTTTGGGCTGCTTAATTTGGGCAATGTCCAATGCAGCCGTTGCTTGGCAAAACGATACCAATGATCTATAGCAAAGCGCCGCAAGTAGAGTCGCCAAACTTCATTCAAAGGCAGCATTTCTTCACCGACCCAAGCTAATTAGAGAGGTTTGGCGAAGTGTCCGCTCTGATTTTTAAGCCGTTCGACCCGGATTAATTGCATTTGGATGTTAGTGGCCGCTTGAAAATGTTTATCCGGCCACAAACTAATTCGGAGCCTACCTAACTTTGGCGCATCAATTTCTATAGTTTCCGTTGGTTCTTCCCATGTGTTAGCATCATTGAGCTTAAACTTCTCGCCATGTTTGCGCGGACAACCTTTACCTGAATAGGGGGGCGGCGCACCCCACAAACATAAATTTGAGCGCAAACGCATTAATTTATCAGCTTGAATGCCCGCAGTCTTCAAAACAAAAGGGGCACAACCATACTCACTGTCTAGGAGTACAATTGGTCGTGAGGGTAGATATTGGCTGACTTGTTGTAGTTGCCAGACAGCTTTGTCAATAGGACTTTCCCCACTGGTAATTCGTTCGTGCCGTAATGGTAAAGCCCAACTACCTTCGCTCTGTGGGACCCAAGCAATTGTACTGTAACCTTGGCCCAAAGTAATTGGTCGGTTTCCAGGGATATCCGTTGCTTGATGTTCAATTGTTCGTTCTTGCAGAGTCACAGCATCTGGGCGCGGCCAACTGGTATGATCTATGGCAAGTATGGGACGGATATCTTTTGGGATGTGTTTAATATATATCTGCATCAATTTACGCCGAGCTGGACGGCAATCTTGTAAGGCTTGATAAATACTTGACCAGCGTCGGCGAAACACAGGACACAGCGACAAGTCAGCTAGACAGTGGACATGGCGAGTCAATAGGATGGCATCAGTCAATTCAAACGTCGCATCGTGGGCCCGACATAAATACTGATAAGCCGCTTGACGAAATTCTTTTAATTTGGCAAGGTGCATATTGGCAGCTAAGGGTGGGTGGTACTACTCTTAGTTTCTGCTAAGTGGGGTCTGCTTTTCAATTCAGACTCCCTTTTTTTATCCCTGGATATTTTACTTAGTCTAAACTCCAGAAATAAAGCCCATAATACCGTAGCTGTTGCCCTACAGCGCATTCACCGAGACGAACAGCGGATTGCTCGATGCCTCGGCAAACCCCTTCGTCAACTCGACATCCTGGAAATAGGCGGTGGACAGCAGATGGAACGCGCTCGCTATTTCGGAATCAATAACCAAGCCACTGCGATCGATCTAGATGTGATTCCTTGCGGTTTTGATCTGGGAAGTTATCTGCGAATGTTCCAAGAGAATGGGTTGGGGCGATTGGCGAAAACTGTTGGGCGCAAGCTGCTACTGGTCGATCGGGCAAAACAGCTCGCTTGAGAAAAAGCACTCGGAATTACCAACTTGCCCACACCTACTTTTATCCAAGGACATATCTGCCATGCAGTTCCCAAATGAGAAGCTTACGATATCGTAGTTTCTTGGTCAACTTTCGAGCATTTGAGCGAGCCTAAAATTGCTCTACAAAATGCGATGCTTTTATCAACAGGGTATAGGGGCTGCAACTCTTATTGGGTCTATCTCCTAGACCTCTTTGTCACCCCCCCAGGGGGTAGAGACGTTTATTCTTCCATTTTCCCTGAAACATCATTACTCTTTCAGCAATGCTATGGGTTGATGGTGGTGCCGATTACAAAACTTGCCTGGGGGCGATCGGAATTTCAATAATAAACTCGCTCCCCTCTCCGGGTGCAGAAACGCACGTCAATTTTCCGCCGTGAGAACTGACAACAATCGAGTGAGAAATAGACAATCCCAAACCCGTTCCTGAACCAACGGGTTTAGTTGTAAAAAATGGATCGAATATCTTGTGCAGCACCTCAGTGTTCATCCCTGGCCCGCTGTCGGCAATTCTAATTATGGCAGAATTCCTGTCAGTCACCTCTGTAGAAATTGTAATCGTAGGCTGTTGATGAGAGTTTTCCGGGCAATCTCTTGCTACGAGGAGAGCATCGATCGCATTTGTCAAAATATTCATAAATACCTGATTCAACTGAGACGCATAACAAGTAATTAGAGGTAGCGTGCTGTAATTTCTAATCACCTCAATTCCCAAACGCCCGCCCTCTTTTCTCAGGCGCGGTTGCAGCAACATCACCGTACTGTCGATGCCTTGATGGATATCTACCGACTTCATTTGCGCTTCGTCGAGGCGCGAGAAATTCCGCAAGCTTAGCACAATATCCCGGATTCTTTCCGCTCCTACTTTCATGGAATCCAGCAGCTTTTGCAAATCCTCGCTCAAAAATTCCAGCTCAATTGTTTCTATTTCTTCTAGAATTTCATCAGCAGGTTCTGGATAGTGCTGTTGGTAAAGCTCAATCAATTTTAGCAAGTCTTTAACGTATTCGCTAGCCGGATTAAGATTGCCGTAGATGAAACTTACAGGATTATTAATTTCGTGAGCTACACCAGCGACCATTTGCCCCAAACTCGACATCTTTTCCGTTTGGATTAATTGAGCTTGAGTTAGTTTAAGTTCGCGCAAAGTTTGTTCTAAACGCTCGTTTTTTTCATTTAACTCCTGCGTCCGCTCTTGCACTTTCTGTTCCACCGAATTGTAAAGTAGAGCATTTTCCAAAGAAATAGCAACTTGGGAAGAAAGCAACCTTAAAACTTCCAATCTGTGGGGAGTAAATGCTCCGACAGTCAAATTGTTTTCTAAATAAAGAATGCCGATCAGTTTGCCTTGATTGATGATTGGAGTACACAAAATAGATTGCAGTTTGTGTTTAGCGATGTAAGGATCTGCTGTGAATAGTCCCTCAGCCGCTGCATTGCTCAACACCAAATCCGAGCGAGTCCTTTCCACATAATTAATCACCGTCACAGGTAAATCATGATAGTCTCCAACAGGCGTAAATTGCAGCACAGCTACATCTTCAGCAAATACTGACGCTTTAGCTGAAATCAACAGTTGACCATCTCTAACTAAAATCAGAAAACCTAATTGAGCACCTGCATTCTCTAAGGAGATTCTCATCAAAGAAGCCAGCAACTTATCGAGCACAATTTCGCTAGAAATCGCCAGAGATGCTTTCATTACCGTTGCCAAATCCAGCACTCTTGCATCGCTGCCAGTAGAAGTATGAATAGTTGTGGTAGTTTGATTGTTGTTAAAACTTCCGTTGAGCGGCGTCATTTCCCGCAACTGCGGATACTTCTGTTCTAAATCTTCTACTTTGCGAACTGCACCCCAGCGCAAGTAGCACGAGTGAGCTTCGCGCAAGTGGATTTTTGCATATTGATACTTGCCTTTACTCAACCAAAACTTAGCTGCTAGTTCATTAGCTAGGGCTTCATTTTGGACAAACTCATTGTCTTGGGCTAAATTTATAGAGAAATCGTACAGTTCTACAGCTTCTGAATCTTTCTTGGAAATTCGGGCTATTTCTGCTTGTACTAAAAGATACTTGTGCAGAAAATTTTCGGCACAGTTGTCTGCCCAAATTTTCATCTGTTTTTGGTTTTCCTCTAACTTTTCCAAGTATTCCTTTTGCTTGTCTTCTGAAACATTTGGGAAAACGGCGGCTAAAGTTAGAGAAAAGAAAAAATTCCATTCGGTAGCGGGTATCGCTCCGGTAATAAAAGATAGCTGTTTTTCTACTTCAAAAGCTAGTTGTAGCGCTTCGTTGAAGTTGCCGTACCAGTACATTACCTGGCATTTGCGAATCTGATAAAGGCAGAGCGAGTACAAATTTTGATGAGCTTGACAGTTGTGTACGTATTCAGCTTCGCTGATATCTTCGCTTTCAAATACAAACTTTTCAGGAGTTAGTTTGCTCAAGTTACGCAGGATTAACTCTACCCCTAATAATATATCGGTTACGAGCTGATTTTTGGTCTTTTGGCTGAACTGCAAATATCTGCTCGTGTCAGCCAGAATTTGCGAGATTTCTTTACCTTGAAAAAATGAGTTAGCTATGCGGTTGGACAGGATATAACCCGCATACTCTAAATCTCCTGATTCTAAAGCTGCTTGATATCCTTCATTGCTGATTGCGTGGGAATCTTTGATGTGATTGAACCAGTAATAAAAAATACTGACCAGCGATGAACAAGCTCTGCATTTCAAGCCGATATTGCCAGATTTTTCGCTGAGATTCAGCGAGAGCAAGCCGAATTGATACGCAGCTTTGTAATCTCCGGAAACTGCGTTTAAGAACATACCGTAGCCAGCATAGCAAAGAGAGGCTTCGGGTACTAAACCGTATTGTAGAGAAAGATTGACTCCTTTTAAAACGCTGACTTTCCACAAGTCGGGATTTTTGAGGTACGCGGATGTCAGCAAGTTTGTAATTAATTTGACTGCCACTTTTTTGTCGGGTACAGTCATTTCGGGGGCGTCAATTAGGGAAGCTATTTCTCTACCTGCTAAAATATTTGTAGCGGCTGCAAATTCTTCGGATATGACTTTTTGTAGCCCGTCTAGCGGCAAGTCAATGCCTAGCAAGTCCAAAGCTTGGATTCCGGCTTTAACGGCTTCTTCGTACTTCGCCCGCAGGGTGTACTGCACGATCAGCAGGTTGTAAATTTCTACCTTTTCTAAGGGCGATCGCGCTTTTTCCAACGTTATATTAATAAATTCTTCGGAGTTCTCGAAATAACCGTTTAAATACTCAACATTTGCCCGCTCCATGTGCAAGGCAAAGGCTAAATCGTAGTGGGCATCCCAAATATCGGCGCTCAAACCGTCCATGCCTGCGGTCAAATACTGCAAGGCAGCAACATAAGCAGTGGCATCTTTGGCTCTGCGGGCGGCGTCTAAATTCAGCGTTGCCAGTTCAATTAATTCTCGATCGTCTTTAATTAGCGATCGAGCCACATTCAAGTGATCGACTAATTCAAAGATTCTGTCAGCGCGATATTCAGCCGGGGTGTTTTCTAGGATTTGCCTGCCTATTTTCAGGTGAACTGCCTTTTTTTGCGAGTCGTCGATTAAAGCGTAAGCTGCTTGCTGTACCCGATCGTGCAAAAATTTATAATTCAGAATTAATAGCGGAAACAGCACGTAATCTAATGACTTGCTTTCCAATTCCGAAGTTGGCAGAATCAATCCAGACTTAATGGCGGGCAACAGGTGAGAAAAAGTTTCCGAGGCTTCTTTTTCATGAATTAAAGAAAGAGTATTCAAGTCAAATTCGTTACCCAAACAAGCCACTAAACGCAAAACTTGCTGCGTTGAAGTTGGCAGTTTTCTCAATTTTTGTACCATCAAATCTACTACATTGTCAGTGATAGCGCACTGTTCAATTTGAGTCATATCCCAATGCCAGCCGCCTTTACTACCCGACTGTGGCGGGTGAAAAACTAGCAGGTTTTCCTGATACAATGTTTGCAGGAATTGATTGACAAAAAAAGGATTTCCGTCGGTTTTGCTGATTACCAATTCAGCTAACGGTTTGACAGATTCTCGATCGCTGTGCAAAGTCTCCGCAATCAAATGAGTTATGTTTTCCACCCCCAGCGGCGACAAAGCAATCTGATTAATGATAGCTTCCTGATTTCGCAGTGTCTCCACTGTCATCATTAAAGGATGAGTAGGACTAACTTCATTATCCCGATAAGCACCAATTAAAAACAGATATTGCGTAGCTTCATCTGTCATCATCAATTCGATCAGCTTGAGAGTAGCCGAATCAGCCCACTGCAAATCGTCGAGAAAAATGACCAGGGGATGTTCTGGCTGGCAAAATACGCGAATGAAATTTTGAAATACTAAATTAAAGCGGTTCAGAGATTCCGTCGGCCCCAATTCAGCTACAGGAGACTGAGCTCCGACAATTAGTTCAACTTCGGGAATGACATCAATAATAATTTGTCCGTTTTGACCGAAGGAACTGCGGAGTTTTTCGCGCCAAACTGCTAATTGAGCCTCACTTTCAGTTAACAGTTGCCGCACCAATTCCGAAAAAGCGCTGACAACGGCCGAGTAAGGAATAGTCCGCTTGTACTGGTCAAACTTTCCCCAAATAAAATATCCACGCCTGCGGGTAATAGGTTTGTCTAAAATCTTCACCATTGCAGATTTGCCAATGCCGGAATAACCGGCAATCAGCATCATCTCGCTGCGGGATTTATGCTGTCCTCTCGCCAGGACTGACAAGGGACTTTCTTTTTTCGATTTGCTCTCTTTTTTGATGACAGAAATTTGGGAATCTTCGGTGCGGTAGCCTCGATTATTTGTTGCTGCTACCCGTTCAAATGCCGCTAAAAGAGTTTCAACTTCTCGCTGTCTGCCGTAAAGTTTTTGAGGTATTTGAAATTTGTCGGAAATATCTTGGCGGCCGAGAGGAAACTCAGAAACAACCCCAGATGTTTGCCACTGAAACAGGCAGGATTCCAAATCTGCTTTGAGTCCCCAAGCACTTTGATAGCGCTCCTCAGGAGTTTTTGCTAACAATTTCATCACAATATCTGAAACAGTTTGAGGAATCTCTGGTGCAATTTCAGCGAGAGGTACTGGCTGTTTGGCAATGTGACAGTGAACTAACTCCATGGGATCTGTAGTGGGAAAAGGGAGTTGTCCTGCCAGGAGTTCATAGAAGGTCACGCCGAGCGAATAAAAGTCGGTGCGGTAATCTACTACCCGGTTCATTCTACCGGTTTGTTCGGGCGACATATAGGCTAAAGTGCCTTCTAAAAAATTGGGATTTTTACTCGGAATATTTTCCAGGTTGGATGCAGTTGAAATGCTAAAGTCTATTAGTTTTACTTGTCCTGTCGCCGGATTAAAAACTATATTAGAGGGGTTTATATCTTTATGAATTACATTTTTTCCGTGAATTTCGCCCAAAGTTTCCGCAACTTTGATAGCCGTAGTCAGAAATCCTAAGATGGTAAATTTTTGGGAACCCATAAATATCTTTAAAGATTCCCCGCCAAAATCTTCTAAGATCATTGCCAGACTATTTCTAACCTGTTGCAACTTATACACTTTAACAACTCCGTCCAACTGGCTTAAGTTGGCAGTGATCTCATATTCGCGCTTGTATCTATTGAGTTCTTCAGGAGTCGGATAGTCTTCTTTGATAAGTTTGATAATAACAGGTTGGTTGTTCTGCTCGTTGTGGCCGCGGTAAACCAGGGAAGTGCTGCTTTCATAAATGAGAGCGAGAACTGCAACGCCGGGAATTGCCATCATAGTTGGGTTCTCTCAAATTAGGTGTGCTTGGTCAATGTTACAGGACTTACGCGCGGCGGGCTAGAAACCGGGTTTCTTCGTTGCTAGTCGTTGACAAACCCAAGATTTTTTCGTATAAACCGGGTTTCTTTTCGTAAATCCTCTGTTATTCTTCATTATCGCTCAAGAGCTATCTTTTGGGATGTGTGGGAACGCAGGCCTTGACAGCAAAGAGCTACTGCTGACAAAAGCACGCTGGGGCTTTCGTTACCTCAGCAGTTAGGTTAACAAGATCGCAAATACAGGAGTTGTGCAAGGATTTACTCTAATACTCGATCGCCACGCTGACAACTAAATCATCTCAGCTTCCAAACAATTGCTTGATTTTAACCCCTCGCCATCACATCTGGTGAAAATACGCAAGTGCTGAAAGATTTATTTTTTCGGTGACAAGGGGGGAATTGTGGGTGCTAAAAAAACCGGGCGGTGCAAGTCTTAACTGCAATTCGCGGTCGAGGCGCTGAGGGAAGTAAGTGTTGCTTCGGGAGCGGCAATTTCCCTCAATTATATCTATTTTGGCTCATCGATTAACAGTTCTAACTGACCGTTAAAGCAAAGTAAATTTGACAAAAAATGCAGGATTATTGCACCTTGTCTGGTGCGCGGCAGCGAACCCTACATTAATCAAATTTGCCTAACTTTTAAGAAAATTTGAGGAAAGATTAAGAATTATTGCCATAAAACCCGGGTAAAGTTGTTTGAATTGCGAGTCAAATGCCAAGCAGACAAAGCGTTTGAGCATTTCCCAAATCTGTAAATCCTCAGAAAGTTACTATTTCTAAAGGATTCATCCGGTGAGAAAATCAGAAACCACCTTAAAATTTAGCAGTAATCGCCCGATCGGGCAATTCTCAACCAGCACCAGGAAAAATACCTATGAAATTGGCTTATTGGATGTACGCAGGCCCAGCCCACATCGGCACTTTGCGCGTGGCCACTTCCTTCAAAAACGTCCATGCGATCATGCACGCACCGATTGGAGACGACTATTTTAACGTCATGCGTTCCATGCTGGAGAGGGAACGGGATTTCACCCCGGTGACTACCAGCGTCGTTGACAGACACGTACTGGCGCGGGGTTCGCAAGAACGGGTGGTGGACAACATCACCCGCAAAGACAGAGAAGAACACCCAGATTTAATCGTGCTCACCCCGACTTGCACCTCCAGCATTCTGCAAGAAGACTTGGAAAACTTCGTGGAGCGAGCTCAATTGGATGCCAAAGGAGATGTATTGCTGGCGGATGTTAACCATTACCGCGTCAACGAACTGCAAGCTGCCGATCGCACTTTGGATCAAATCGTCCAATTTTACATAAACAAAGCCCGCAAAAAAGGCGATTTAGTAGAAGCCAAAAGCGAAAAACCATCTGTCAACATTATCGGTATGTCTACCCTGGGTTTCCACAACCAGCACGACTGCACCGAGTTGAAGCGTTTGATGGCAGATTTGGGCATTGAAGTCAACGAAGTTATTCCCGAAGGAGCTTCGGTTCACAACTTAAAAAGACTGCCCCGGGCTTGGTTTAACTTGGTTCCTTATCGGGAATTGGGGATGATGACCGGGGAGTATTTGCAAAAAGAATTCGGTACGCCGATGGTGGATATTACCCCGATGGGTGTGGTAGAAACTGCGCGCTGTATCCGCAAGATTCAGCAAGTTTTGAACGATCAAGGTGCGGATGTTGATTACGAAAATTTTATTGACCAACAAACGCGGTTTGTGTCCCAGGCTGCTTGGTTTTCGCGATCGATCGACTGCCAAAACTTAACCGGCAAAAAAGCCGTCGTATTTGGCGATAATACCCACGCTGCGGCGATGACGAAGATTTTGGCTCGCGAGATGGGAATCCACGTTGTGTGGGCTGGAACCTACTGCAAACACGACGCTGACTGGTTCCGCGAACAGGTTAGCGAGTATTGCGATGAAGTGCTCGTCACGGACGATCACGGGGCGATCGGGGATGCGATCGCCAAAGCGGAACCTTCGGCAATTTTCGGCACGCAAATGGAACGCCACGTTGGTAAGCGGTTGGATATTCCCTGCGGCGTAATTGCTGCACCGATTCACGTCCAAAATTTCCCGATCGGCTACAAGCCATTTTTGGGTTATGAAGGGACGAATCAGTGCGTAGATTTGGTCTACAATTCCTTTACTTTGGGCATGGAAGACCACTTGCTGGAAATCTTCGGCGGCCACGATACCAAGGAAGTGATTACCAAGGGTATTTCGGCTGATTCTGACATGGGTTGGACGAAGGATGGACAAGCTGAGTTGAATAAAATCCCTGGTTTTGTGCGGGGTAAGGTGAAGCGGAATACTGAGAAGTTTGCGCGCGATCGGGGGATTGATAAGATTACCGTTGAAGTGCTGTACGCCGCCAAGGAATCTGTCGGCGCTTAATTAATTGTAAGGTGGGCAAATGCCCACCTTATTGCTAATTTCTTGAATCCAATCTTAGTCAACTTAAAATCTTTCCAACCAGTTTTCTAAAGCTAAGTCTATCAAAATTTCTAATTGTGTAGATTTGTTTGTTACAGTTGCCGGGTTTATAAACTTTTCAAAATCTTGAAACTTATAAAAACTTGACACGCCTCTTTTACCGGGAGGAATATAGCCTGCCAAGATAACATTCTGCAATTCATCAGCAAGGACTTGCATTCTGCCTAGAGGTTGCCTGTAACTTACTGATTGTTTATCAGGGATGGGTAGATACAAGTAAATTCCCGGATCATTTGATGAATTAGCCAGATTCATTTTTGATGAACTGCTGTGACGAATTTCAGCACAAATTTTACTTTGACCGCGACCATACTTAACAACACCACTAGCAGTTATTTCCTGAATTTTCTCATGGAAACAAAGAATCTGTTCTCTCATTTTAAGAACTTTTCCCTGATGTTCCGAAGTGCATTCGGCCATAATGTTATACAATGCTTTGGGTGGTTCCGGTAAATTGGCTGCTATATCCCAAACATCTTGTTGACTGTGTTGAAACTCTGCACTAAAAACCTGACCTGTATCTATATTATTAAAATTTATAAAAAGTTTATTTTCTTCTTGAACTACATCAAATTTCAATAATTCAAAAGATAGTTGGCTGTACTTTATATCTATTAAATTTTGTTTATGAAAGCTAGGTGCAATAGCGACCAACCTGATAGGTTTGATATAATCTATTTCCCGATCGTATGGTTTGAACTGAATCAAATTACTATAATAACGAGTTAATTGCTGAATCAGACTTTTATCTGCCTCATTTTTTAGCTCTTGCACTACTAACTGTTTACTTTCATCTACTGCCAAAATATCACAAACTTCTCCGTTAACCGTATGTTGACGGTTCAAAGGTGTCAGTCCAAACAAACAATCCAAGTTATCCCACACAAAATCTTCCAAGGCTTTTTCACTTCCAAATCCCCATTTTTTTCCGGATTTTTTCAGTATAGTGTTAAGAGCACGAGTTCTAATAGACTTTCCGTGTAATGACCGCTGCCTCGATTTAATTCTCAACTGTTGTTCGCGACGCTTAGCTTTTTCTAGCAAATCCTCGGCTTGCATTATTCTTTGAAATGGCTTAGTCATCTTAAGTTGATGAATGTAATAAATATAAACTTCAATATATCACATTAGAGGAATTCCGTCAATCAATACTTTCTAGTTTTCATCATCAACGCTTGCGTTTTCAAGCCAAATGCGATCGCCCACGAGGAAAATTTCTACAATATCAGATGAGCCAATATTGCTCTCATGCAAAAAATTATGTCAACCTCTACGAAAAGGCAGCATCCCGATATTGTGGCGATCGCCCGGAAAGCCTAAAAATAGTTTACCGAAGCATCCCCGATTCCGATTTAATCATCCCGCTCTCCTGCACAACAGCCGACGCTGCTTCCCCCAAAATCCTGTGTGCAGCCGTCGTCGGATGAATGCCGTCCCAAAACAAAAATCGATTGGGACTACCACAAACACCTCCACCCGATAAACACGCACTCGTCACATTAGTCAAGCCATATTTAGCCGGAGAAGTAATGGCTTCCCGATAAAGGGCATTAGCATCCAGAGTCGCAATCTTTAAGTCAGAATGCTGTTGACTTAATACCTTAACCGTTCGCCTCAAACCCTGATTGTGTGATTGTGTTAATGCAGTGAGCCTTGCAGAATTAGGCCCTGTTCGCGTCGCCGGTAACTGTCCCAAATCTGGTAAATTTGCCAGCAGGATATTTTTGGCACCCACACCAGCAAGAGACGCGATCGCCCTCGCCACATTTTCAACGGGAAGGTTCGCATTATTTACCCCCTGCAAATAATCATTGGCACCCGCCCACAGTACATACAGCGCATGAGGATTTGCCTGTTTTTGGGAGTTAGTCCAGGACTCAACTTGAGTTAACAAACTAGGGACAAGGCTATTGCGATCGCTCCCCGTTGTTGCACCTCCATAGGCCAAATTAGTGACTCGTTCAGGCGGCACCTTTAGGCGATCGGCCAGATATTCTACCCAAACCTTACCATTCGAGTAACGCCCTTGAAAGTAAGTCGAACGAGGCGGATATTGACCCCCGCTTGCTCGAAACACCATTCCCATATCCGAAAGACTGTCCCCAAATACATAGAGTCCATTGACAGCCTCAGAACTTTGAGCTGATAGCATGAGTGCAACCATAAAAGATAAAAACGCAATAATTACTGCAAAAAATGTTCTTTTTAACACTGGGTATTAGTTAGATTCGTAGAAGATTTGATAATTTGTGAGCGATAATTACCGAGTTCGTGATTTTTACATTTAGTCTTAGTTATATTGTTGAAATAGCTTAAATATTTCCCCCAATTACTAATATATCAATTTTGGGAAAAATGTAGAAAGTAAAACTGAACTTTAATCGTGGGTTGCCTCACTCCACTGCTCAACCTACATAGATTGGTGATGTCCTTGACACTTTTCTCATGGTATCTAGCTCATAGCGCTCTAGAGGGGATAAAACCGTACATCTTTTGGGAGATTACCCAATTAAGTTAGGCAAGAGGCGAACCAGCAGCATCCCGGTTTTAAGCTAGCACAAGCTTTAAAACGCTCCTTTTGTTCAGGGGTGATAGCCACTCCTCCTACGAATGCAATTTACGCTTCTGTTGAGGCTTAACTATTCTCCTCTCTTGATAGTTGTTTTACCTAACCGGGCTCCTCCGTACAAAAGCCTCCCAAACAACCACCCTTGAGATAACTATCAATCACGAAAAAAAAGAATTGATTGAAAACTGATTTACTGGGCGTATCGAGAAATTGACCGCACTTTTGTTCCTTGAAAGCCGACACAAAACAAAAACCCTCCCCAACAAGGAGAAGGGAGGGTGAAAAGACAGTGAAAATTTTAATTTTTTGCAGAATTAACAATAAGGAGTTACATCTTCGCCGCACTCGTCAGCCAAATAACACAAAGCTCGAAAGCGCAGCCCAACGACTTGCTCGTAAAGGGGATTTAACTTGCACAGCGGCGGAATGGATAATAAGGTGCGATCGCCAATTTTGACTTCTCGCTCAAACGGACACTGGCTGGGAATAAACTTACACAGCAACCGAGCCAACTTTTGACTTTTAATTGCAGTGTTATCAAGCCATTGTTTTAGCGGATGCAAGGGGTCAAAGTGTGGCTTTTGACCGTAAGGTTGAGAATTTGTAGCGACATTAACGGCTGTTTCTTGTTTGCCAAATCCTACCCAATTTGGCAGAGTTCGGTAGGAAACTGTATGCTCAAATACGTTCATTTTGCTCTCTTCCTCTTTTATAACGAGGTGCCAATAACTCTTTGTAGAGCTTGTGCCATATTATCTACAATCAGTATCTACAGCATCTCGTTTTGTTTTACCGGATTGAACTTCTTAAATTAATGACTTATGGCGAGAAAAGTAGTTCCTGATTTTTTTTAAAGGCGGTGTGCGCTCTAAAAAGTGTCCTCATTTCAAGCCCAACGATTGATTGATAGGGTAAAAATTCTGTCTTCTACGTTCTAGCTTCAACCTTCGGTTGACTCTCCTTTTGTAGTTCAATTACTATTGTGACGCATCCAGGTGAATTATCCTATACGTGAAAATGCGGAATTTTTAATAAAACTTATAATATTTCTAAATAAGCTCTGCTGCAAAAAACCCTCAAACCTCGCCCCAACAATCTTTGCTCGCGATCGCTCAGAAACTTCTACAATGATAAATAATCGGTATCACCGCCCTCACCACCCATGAGTCACCCAGAAACCAAAGCTATCACCCGCGAATTGCAAAGCCACGCCGCCATTCTCGGTGGCTTCGTCTCCCTCCTCTGGATTATCGAAATTGTCGATGTATTCCTGTTCCGAGGCAGGCTGAATGCTTACGGAGTCCGCCCCCGCAGCCTCGACGGACTTCAAGGCATCCTGTTGATGCCTTTTCTACACGGCAGTTTTGCTCACTTAGCCGCCAATACCCTCCCTTTAGTGACATTGGGTTGGTTGATCATGCTGCGAGAAATTAGCGACTTTTTTATCGTGAGTGCCGTCACTGTGCTAGTCAGCGGATTCGGAGTTTGGCTGACTGGCGCGCCCTATTCCGTTCACATTGGTGCCAGCGGATTAATCTTTGGTTACTTCGGCTTCTTGCTGCTGCGGGGCTATTTTGAACGCAGCTTTACCTCTATTTTGGTATCTTTAATTGTCGGTTTCTTCTACGGCAGTTTAATTTGGGGAGTTTTGCCCTCGCAGCCGGGAGTTTCCTGGCAAGCGCATTTCTTTGGCTTTGTCGGCGGCGTATTAACAGCTCAACTTTTGGGGCGGCGGAAACGGGAAATTAGCTAGGATTAGGACTTATGGTGTATCCTATCATCACCTTAGTTTATTGCCCCGAACTTATCTGAAAGCGTAGGTTTTTTGTCAATGAACCTGGTTTTTTGTGTAATAAGTGCGTCCCGGATAGCAACACTAACTGCTGACCAATAATTCAACGCGGGCCGGTAAGCACACAGTAAAAACCGAACCGAAACCTAACTCGCTTTCAACGTGCATATCGCCCCCCATCATCACGCAAAAGTGACGACTAATAGTCAATCCCAAACCCGTGCCGCCATACTTGCGCGTAGTTGAGGCGTCGCCCTGCATAAATGCTTGAAATAAATGCTGCAATTGTTCGGGGGGAATGCCAATGCCTGTATCAGCTACGCGAAAAATTATTGAGTCGGAAGGTTCTGCTATTTCTTGAGTGGTTAAGCTGTCATGTTTAACTCTTTCAATACAGAGGGTAATAGTGCCACCTTCCGTAAATTTGGCTGCATTGCTCAGCAGGTTGAGCAATATTTGACGAGTTTTGGTAATGTCAGCATACATCATTCCCAAGTCGCTACCACAATCAACTTCAAACTTATTAAAGTTTTTATCTACCAAGGGTTTGACTGTAGAAACTACCTCGTCAATTAAATTAACCGGGTTGAAAGTTTCTAAGTAAAGTTCCATCCGACCCGCTTCAATCTTAGAAATATCTAGAATGTCGCTAATTAAAGATAGCAAGTGTTTGCCCGCTGTTTGAATTTTTTGCAAGTCGGGGATAAAATCTTCGCAGCCTAAATCCTCGGCGTCTTCTTTGAGCATATCGCTGTAACCAATAATCGCGTTGAGGGGAGTTCGCAATTCGTGGCTCATATTAGCTAAAAAGGCGCTTTTGGCTTGGTTTGCTGCTTGAGCGGTTTGAGCGACTTTTTGGAATTCTTCTGCTAATTTGCGCTGGGTAATATCTTCGGCAATACCGACGATGCGGTAAATTTCTCCGCTTTGGCTGCGGACTGGAAAAGCCCGATCGCGCACCCAGCAAACTGAACAGTCTGATCGCACTACCCGATACTCCTCATCATAATCGCCCCGCACCTGTTTCTCAAAAGCAGCCTTGACGCGATCGATATCCTCCGGGTGAATAGCATCCCAAAAAGCCTCCGGTTCTGACTGCAAACTCTGACAGCTCAAATTCCATATTTTTTCGCAAGCAGGGCTCACATAAACTAGCTGCTTTTGATTGGGTTCTCTAATCCAAAATACCTCATGAATATTTTCTGCCAACTGGCGAAACCGCTCCTCGCTGGCCCGCAACTTCTCCATAGCACTGTGAAATTCAGTCACATCCTGAATCAGCGATGCCACCCCAATGATGCTGCCGTCCGGATCAACCAAAGTCGTATTGTACCACTCGCAAAGAATAATTTTGCCGTCTTTTCTGAGGTTCTCGTTAAGGCTGGTAACTCCTCCTTGATTCGTGAGCAAAGTTATAGATAGTTGCCTGACATACTCCTTAGCACTTTCAGGAACTATGAGATCGACTCCGTGGCGTCCTATAGCTTCCAAGCGGTTGTATCCAAAAATTCTTTCCGCTGATAAATTCCATTCCGCTACTTCAAAGTTTAGATCCCATTCAATCGCTCCCAAAGGAGTTTGGTGAAGATGGAGAGCCAGTTTTTGCTGCGAGTTTTTCAGAGAAATAATTAATTGATTTTTGTCGGCGATCGCAGATTCTACCCGATCTTCGAGAGTAGTAAATGACTCTTCCAATTGACCGGCCATCATATTAAAAGAGCGAGCCAGGACACCCACCTCATCCTCCCGCTCTACAGATGCCATCAAGCCCGGATCTACCGCCATCCCGTCCCATTCTCCCCGGGACAAAGCCTCCGCAGCCTTGCTCAGACGCCGAATCGGTACAACAATCCACCTAGAAGTCAGGGCGCCAATCGCCGTTGCCAGCACCAAAGCACCCAGACACATCACCACAGTATACCGAGTGTTGGCATTAATCCTTTCCATAAAATCGGCTTCAGGAACCGTCACCACAATCAACCAGTCGAGGCCCCTGCTGTCTAAAAGCGGCGTCACCTGTAGAAATTGCCGTTGACCGTCGATCGTAAAATCTAACTGGCGAGATCTGTCAATATTGTGCAAATCCCCGAAGCGTTCTGTCAAATAGCGGGCGGTCGATCGAATTAGAACATTCTTGCTGCTCGCTGCCACAATCCGTTTCGCAACACCATTGCTAACAATAAATGGCGGTTCCCGAGTAGAATTTGCCACCAATTGCCCAGACCTTTCTACAATAAAAGTCTGTCCTGATTTGCCAATTTTTAGAGTTTCCAAGAATTGATTGAGCTTGGAAAGTGCCAAGTCAGCACCCAGGATGCCAATCAGTTTACCATCCTCGCCATAAACTGGTTGAGCAGCCGTAATCGCTAGTTTGGGAGCGTCAAAATAAGTATAAATTTTACTCCAAGTCGGTTTCCCTGCCTGCACCGGAGCTATATACCAAGGTCGGACGCGGGGGTCGTAGTTGAGAGTAGTTTTTAATAGCTTGGTTGGTTCCCCGAACTCTGACGGCGCGTAGCTTTGAAAGTTATAGCCAGTAGATTGATTAGAAATTTGAACTTGCAACTTGCCGTCGTCGAGGCGTTCAACTCCAATAAAATCTTTTTCTTCGGATGCGAATTGAATGTAGCTAATTTTATCAAAAATTTTGATTTGTTTGTAGAAGTAGCGTTGCAAACTATCACTATCCTGTTCGTTCACAATGCCGAGACGGATGGCATCAAGATTGAGCTGATTGATTTGGTGTGGCGTTTCAATATAACTATTAATATGTTGCTGGATACGCGATGTGACTTCTGTCCGCAGTTGTGCGGCAACATGGTTGACGGCTGTGCGCCCGTTCCGCAGCGACAGCCACCCCGTCAACCCTACCGCAGCGAAAGTCTGGAGGGCAAAAGGCACAACAAGGACGATGCGAATTGGCACTTTGCCCGACATTTTTAAAATCGGGTCGGTCAGATATTTGATTGGCATGGTAAAGCAGAACTATTATTAACCCACAACATTCCGGTCAAGTACAACTTGATGAGTGCAGGTTTTGAAGTTGAGATGGTTTTAGTAGGCAAAGTGCTGTTAATAACTCGGAATCTGCCGCTGGCAACGGAATTTTTAACGACTGCCACCGCCATCTTAGCGCGATCGCGAGCTTTGGGAACATTGGCCATCGAGATGAATGCAGTATCAATCCTGAATGCACTCTACACACTCATACTATTATAGATTTTGAGATTAAAGAATTGAATAATTGGGAAAAACTGAGTCTGTAAGGGTTTAGAAGTTGCCTGCTGTTGCATTATTTTTTTTAACCGGTTTCTGAAACCGGGTTTTTTTAGCCTTTTGGCGGGCTGTAACTAACTATTGTCGTGAAAAAACCAATTGGTGAATAGCCACCCGTGCATCCACCACTAACTATTTTTCCACTCCTGACGCGCCCTAATCAAACAAATCGAGTTTTTGGTTGGCTCATTCCTGAAATGACGTATTCTGGGGTTTCAACCTGGTTGCTGGGTCCGTTCTATTTTTCCGATAGCGCGATCGAAAATTATAAGTTTTCACAGCAACTGCAATTGATATCTCCACAAGCAGCTACTTTTGAGAGAGTGCAACTTAATTCTGGCTCGGTACAATAAGCGCATAGTAGGATGCAACTAGCGGAGGCATGGATGATGAACGCAGTTATTGCTACTCTTGGCACTGCTCTCGGACTGAGCTCAATTTTTATCGGTTTGACCCCGGCGGTTCTCGCCCAACAAAGACTGCAACCAGCGTCCCAATATTCGGAAACGACTTTATCTGGGGATTCGTTGAGGGCTGTGGAGGACAGAACCTTAGACTCGGACTACCAAAACTTGATTGGTGAACCAGAAACGGCGGCTAATTCTGCTAGAAGGGAAAGCAGCTTGGGCGACACATTTCGCCTCAAAATCGATGGCCCCTTGGAATTTATTACTACTCCTTCGGACGCCCAGCGTCAAGGAAATCCTTTACCTCCAAAACAAACCGACAGCGGTACAGAAGCGGGAGTTCAGCTTCAGCTAGGACTTTAGCAATTTTAAATGAATTCATTTGAAGCAAGCGATCGCGAAACCCACTTTTTAATTCTCGGAGTTATTGTGACTGCGATCGCCTTTTTTTATGAGTTTTATCACAAGTTTTGTGCGGTTTCCATCACACCAGGTTCTCTATTGTGAACCTAAAATTAGACCAATTAAACTTCCGATACAGACCGATTAGCTACATATCTTTACAATAGCGCATAAAACTGGCGGTGAAGGTGATGGGAAAGGCTCAACTGATCGATTATTTGCGGGGGGAGTTGGCGATATCGAATTCTGCGATCGCCGTTGCTCTCCGACACGGTGAACAAGATGCCAGCGAACTGCCGATGGTTCTGTGGCAGTACGGGTTAGTAACACTGGAACAGTTAAACCTGATTTTTGATTGGATTCAAGCTCAGCCGATTTAGCAATTTAAAATCCTGAGTTAAAAAATATGGATATCCGATTGCAATTTTTTGACAAATAAAGCTTGCACAAACGGTCGTCGGAAAGTATAGGGTTGAGTGTTTAGGTTGAGGGTGGGTCTTATTTTGTCCCAATTAGAAAAATACAAATATACAGCAGGGGCACAGCACTGCTGTGTCCTCATTTTTATTGCCACCTAAAATAAACTGCTTTCATATCAAATCTGGCAGCATCGGAATTAATATTACCCACAGCTTTCTAGACGGCAGTGCCTTGTCCTCTATATCATGTCGCTCCTGCAACCGGAAACGCTATCAATCTGTCGAAGATGCGATCGCCGACGGCATCCAACAGACGGCATAAAACAAACCCCAGCAACTTTTAGGTTGCCGGGGCTTGTCTTGTTTAATTTGGTGGCGGGAAGTGGATTTGAACCACTGACCTTCGGGTTATGAGCCCGACGAGCTACCAGGCTGCTCTATCCCGCGTTGCTTTGTCTCTCTTTCTAATATAAACATATCTTTCTGAAAATAGCAACCCCACAATCAAAAAAACTTTTTTGATTGTGGGAGGGGTTGCTGAAATCGGCTCAGAGTCTCGATCGCCCTAAAGCATCGAAACTTCCCCGATTACCTCCAAGCGCTTGAAGTCGCTGAGAGTGAGGTAAGTTTCCGAAAGAGTTTCGGCGATCGTCGGAGTAATCCACCCCAACTGCTTGAGCAAGTGAATCGCCACAGCAAATTGAGCGCGCTTTCCCCCATCCGTCACCTTAATTGCCAAGCCCATGCCTTCGCCAACGCGGCCAATGCACTGCACCCCTTCGGCGCCGGATTTGCTCACCAATTCCCCTTGAGTCAAGCGCATCAGTTCCGTGTCAAATTTGCCCTCACCAGCAACCATCATCGGGTGATGAGTCATAGCGCGGACAATCCGTTCCATGTCCACATTGTTACCGGAGGCTAACTGAGCGTACAAAGACGCCATTTGGCCCAACTGCAACAGATAGGTAGGAGCGCCGCAGTCGTCGCGAGCGCTGATAAACTCTTCGGCAGGCATTGCCAGCAAGTCAGCCACTTTGCCCAAAATAAGCTGCTGGACAGGATGTTTGCGGCGTAAATAAGTGTCCAGAGGCCAGTGCAGTTGCTGGCAGACAGCCAGCATACCGGCGTGTTTGCCGGAACAGTTGTATTGCAGGGCGCTCTTTTTGCCTTCGGGAATGGGGCATTGAAGTTTAGAGGGGTCAATGTCGCAGCGCCACAGGACGTTAAATACCTGGCGCGATTGCTCGATCGTACCTTGATGCGAACTGCAAATAATCGCTAAATCTCGATCGGTCAATTCGTAGCGTTCTAAAGTGCCAGTCGCCGTCACCGCCAAAGCTTGAAAAGGCTTGAGTGAAGAACGGACAAATGAGGCCGTTTCCGAGTTACCAGCAACAGACAGAACGCGCCCGCGGTTGTCGCAGACAGCGGCCTGGGCGCGGTGCCTCGATTCCACAATACCTTCGCGCAGCAATGTGACTTCCAGTTCGGGAGCTTGGGTTCTTTTTCCCCTTGTCATATCAATTTTAGATTTTAGATTTTAGATTTTAGATTGGGGTTCAGGAAGTTATGAGTTGCGAGCTGCCAGTTAAGAGTTATAAAGTTAATCTTTATGCCATCGTTTTTCACTCATGCACTCCGTGTGTCTTGTTGGCTGTGCGCGGCAATCTCAAAACTCAAAACTCCCTTCCATTCCCGATTACAAACAACTCCAAGTTAGTCCCCCGGCAACCAGCAATACTGTCAAACCATAAAATGTCTGCCGCAGACGCCTGAGAATTGGTTCTAGTTGGTAGTTGACAATCAACTGGTCTTGAAGCAAAACTTCGGGAGTTTTAGGCCAAGATTGACAATCGTACCAACCAGACTCTTCGTAGACGACCGTGGGATTTGAAAGGCGCGATCGCACGTAGAACCAACCCAAGTAGAGTCGCAGCAAAGCTAATCCTAGAATAAAACCGCCACCTGCGGCACTGCTGAGGACAAACTGAGCTGGATACTTGACAGGAGCAAAGCTAGAAGCAGCTATCGGCCCAGATACCAAGCAACTCCAAGCCCACACCCAAGCTAGTTTGGCCAGGTATCCGGGCCAATTGAGTGTTACCCAGCTAAAAAACCAGGAGTCTTTAAGTTCTTGGTATTCATTGACCGGTCGCTGTTCTTGCGGAACGGGACAAATAGAAGCAGAAACGTCTTTCACATTAGCCATCCTCACGGCGTGGGGGAAAAGTCAATGCGTTCGGCGTGTCCCCAGAACGCTTCTAAATTGTAGAACTCCCGCTCTTGAGGCTTCAAAATGTGAATGATCGCGTCGCCGTAGTCCATGACGACCCAACTAGCGTCTGATAGGCCTTGTGTACGCAGTGGCAAGCGTTGCCACTCTTCTTCCACTTGGTCTGCTATTGCTTGGGATATGGCTCGTACCTGCACGTTGGAAAATCCGGTGATGATCGCAAAGTAGTCTGCCAAATAGCATACTTCTGACACCCGGAGCAATACAATGTCTACTGCTTTGCGGTCATCGGCTGCTTGGGCAACGGTCATGATCAGGCCACGAGCTTCGTCTGAGGAGGTGCCGTCGGTTGCTGTAGACTTAGCCCTGGAGTATTCGAGTTGAGTTAGATCTGACATTAACTGTTTAAGTTCCTAATTGATACGGTAAGAGGGAATCGGTGCGCTACGAGCGAGCGGTTGTTGGCAGTTTGATACTGGAAATAGGAGTTAGGTTGAAGCCAAAAGTAAGGACAGGATTTCTGGTAAATTTTACTTTTAACTTGTGATTTGTTCGATCGACTTCTCCGTCGAATTTCCTGTTTCCGGGGATTCGCGGGCCATTTGCAGCGCCCAATTCCGCGTAAGTACGGTGCGGGGGTGGATGTAGCAGCGAGTTTCTAGCAAATATTTAAGAGAATAATCGCTAGTTTGCCACACGGCTGCATAAAGATTTTGCAAGCTTGCCTCGCGCAGTGCTTCTAGTTGGGCTGTGTTGCCGCGGCTCGGCTCTATGGTATCTGCTATGAATACGGTACAACTGAGCTGGCTCATGTTTGGTCTGCCGAGGGTGTGATTGGCGATTGCGTCCAAAATTTCTCGATCGACCGCCCCGAATTCGTCTCTGGCGACGATCGCGCTGGCGTCTGCGTGCAGCAAATGCGGGTGTGCTTCCAACACTGAGTCTAACTCTAAACCCTCCGCCCTTGCCATTTGCAGCAGCAGTTGAGGTTTGAAGTATTTTGCCAAATCATGCAACAAACCGGCCGATCGGGCTTTTGCTTCGTCGAGGCCGTAATGGCGAGCCAAGTCACCTGCTACCTGTTCCACTCCGAGGATGTGTTTGATGCGAGCAGCAGGAACGCGCTCAGAGAGCCAAGCTAGGACGATTTCGCGCGCGGGTGCAAGTGTCAAATATTAACTAACTCCGAAATTGTGTGATATCTAGTATTTTAGCGTTTTCTTCTCGATCGGCTGCTTGTATGGGTTATTGGGTGTGTGGGGAAGTGCCGGCGCTGGCGATATTGGTAGGTGCTGCGGTGCTGTTGTTCGGGGTTGCGATCGGCACGAAACAGGGAAGGTGCAGAGTTTTGCAGATTTGAGGGCGAGGCGATAGCGCGTAGGTTTACAGCCCCAATATACTGTTTATTAACTTAAGGTTGCGACTGCTTTCTTCTAATATCATTAGGTAAAAACTTATCAATTTCTTCATCAGAAAATGTCATTTCTTCATTCGTTTTTAAGGCTTGGCTTGCCTTGTCATAAGCTTTGCTATTTGTTCGCGGTGCATTTTGATAAACTGAAGCTAGTTGATTTTGCAGTTCATCTCTTTTCACTTGGATTTGGTTTAAGGTTAAGTTGTTTAATTTTATATCTGTGAGAAGAGACAAGTAAGATTCTCTGATACTCCACAGTTTTACGGCTGTATCTGCATGGCTTTTCGATATTTTTCCTAAATCATAATCTTTTGCATAAATAGTTACCCCCAAAAGAACTGTAGATAACAGAGTACCAATAATTATTCCCCATCTTTTAGCGACAAATATGCTTGTTAACAAGCTGGTAGTTGTCAAAGCAGATAAAACAATTTCCGTTGTTTTATCTGCTTTAAGTTGTGCAGCATAAATATCAGCACATTTTTCGTGAGTTTTGTGAGTCCACACGACCCTGCCATAGCACTCTCTGATTTGAGATTCCAACACAGTTATATCGCTATTATTTGCTGGATTTGATTGGGAAGGCTGTACCATAAATTTCTCTCCATTTTTTATTGGCAGACCAACTCATTTGCTTAGATTCATATTCTATCGCTTCTAAGGCTAAATTAAAACAGCGCTTTGCGTTATACTCAAAACTTCCTTTCCTCCATATATACTGATTGCTCCCTACAGCTAACCAATACTGCTGTTTAGGATTCTGATTGGCCAAATATTCAAAAAAATCCCTGGCCATCCAGTCATAGTAAACATAAGATTTTTCTTTATAAGACCAATTTGTTAAAAATTTACAAGCTAATGTGTCAATTAAAAGCCCCCCCATAGGAACGTTCCAATAAGTCTTCCATACTCTTGTCATCCTACATAAATTAACCAGATTACCCTTGGTTAAAATATTGTTGATGTTGATGCTTTCAATTTCTGGTCGGGGATTGGTAATTTTCCATTTACCTCCAGCATTTGAATCTGGATAAGTAAAACTATAATCTGTGTTTTCAAAAGCAGGGACTACCTCAAATCTCATGCTATCTGAAAAAGAAACAACTACAACTTGACCGTCTCCACTTACATCTGTTGCAGAATATCTATTTTTAATAGAATTTTTAACAACCTGCAAAAGCGCAGATTGACCGTTATAGGCATACTTACTATAACGCTCATACAAAGAATATGGCAAAATAAAAATCATGTCTAAATCACTAAATCCTCTTCGGGCAGTGCCTCGACCATAAGAACCAACATAAAGGCTGTGGTTAGTCTTAGAATTTGAAAGCCAGAAGTCTGTGTTAAGACGTTGAGTAATTGTCTCGTATCGGTATGAAATATCACTGCGATTATTTACAGTTAAATTATCGCAGAAAAGTTTAAAATCTTCGCCAACACCCATGTTTATAATTCAATACGGTTCAGTTAAGGGCTAGGCAGTGCTTAAAACAATAAATACAGGAGGATTCATTATTATTCCAGTACCTCT
>NZ_JAUBRN010000029.1:0-82159 GCF_036701875.1 Microcoleus sp. MON1_C5
TTTAACTGCTTATCAATCTATTCAACAAGCTCTCTCTATTGATGGCTCCATTTTTTCCCCTAGTTGAGCAATTACTCACCGGGTTAACGGGAGAACCTATTGGCAAATGATCGCCCCTTCTCCCAACCCTGGGATTTCTTTCTCAAGTCTACTGATCCAATTCAGAGGCATAATAGCCTTTTCACCAATTCTCTCAAATGCGATCGCCCTCTCCAATTATCCAGCCCAGAATTACTCGCACTTTGCAAAACGTCAGTTCGATAGTTTGCCGACAGCATAATCAGCAAGATCCCTCCACTGCTTTTTCGCTGCGTTCAAGTGGAGTCTCTCAAGAAAGCTGCCAAGCTCGTCATTTTTGGCCACATTCACCAAATTGATAACCGTCTGTAGTTGACTCTGAGAATTAACGACGAATCCCAGCAACGAAGCCAGACTTCCCTCCACTTCCCTGCTGCTTCCTTCAAGCATCCGAAAAGCATCCGAAATTTCTTGGAGCGAGCGTGAGAAGTCTGCTCTTATCCCAGCATATTTTTCGTTGAGACCGTCTTGGCAGCGATGAGTTCTGGATTGATTCCCTAAGTTAGTCAACGCTTCTTGTGCGGAGCGATCAGCATCATTTGTTGCCTGCCTGATAGCCTCTTTATAAGAACTCTGCTGCTGGAGAAAAGCGGCAAGAGAACTTGTGGCATCTTGTAGCAAAGACGAGCTTCTACCCAAATCTTGGGTCAACTCTAACAGTGCCTGCGTCACTGTCTGGCGCTGCTGGTCATTGGGGCCTACCCCTGCCTTGATATCTGCCTGAACAGCTAAAATAATGTCGGCTGTGGCATCGAATTTCGCGCTGAACCCAGGAAGACTGTTGATCCATGCTTGTGTCGGTTCATAACGGCTTGAGAAGGTACTGGCGTTTCGTTGAGCCTGGTCAAGCATACGAGACAACGTTTGTCTGGTCCAGGTGAAATCGACTTTAGTGTCCCATGTTTCGGTTGTTGTTTTAGTGCATAAGCCTAACCCCCACCACTTTTTTTCGCTACACCAAGTGCAGCGCGTGTATATTGGATAAGGTCCCAATGGTTTGTTGACCACGGAGCGCATGTTGGAAACTTGATTGTTGAACTGAGCCAAGCGAGAAATCGCCTCTTTTTGACCCGTTACATTACTGATTTGTGTAACCGCTACATCTGCTGGTAATACCCATAGGACAGCAGAGAACAACACGATGACTAGCCAAATTGGTAGCATCCGGCATTTAGCTTTATTTTTCATAACTTTTACCTTGAATGAAAAAGCCTCAGTGAGTTGAAATATCCACCAAGGACTCGACCGTGAATTGCTTGGCAGCCTGATCAATCACTTTCCATTGCTTGATGGCATCGTCAAGTCCCAAAGCCTTTTTCACGAAAGCTAAATCTCCAAGCTGAGTATCCGAAGCATCAGCAGCTAGTTGAGTTAGAGCCGAACCGAAATCTGTCCATACCTTTCTCAGGTTGTCGAGAAAGCTCACCAGATAATCTAAACCAGACTTGAGCCAATTCCCATCTTCCAGGATGGATTCAATCTCTCTGATCGCTGTGCGGCGTGTCTCTGCCTGCGTCTCTGTAGTTTTGAGTTTTTGCTGCGAGTCACTCAATTCTTGCTCAAGTCCTGTGCGTTTTTGGTTAGAACTGAAAAACCCCAGGTCATTAATCTTTTTTTGCACGCCTTCTACTCTAACCTGCAACGCCCCAACTTCTTCCTGCTCGCCCTGGAGTAGCTTCGTATCGCTTTTGTATGCCGTGGACAAAGCGTTATTGGCGGCAATTATCTCGTTCTTAAAGGCACTCAAACGCACGCTCAAGTCGCTGATAATCCTCATGGCATTGCCTGCATTGGTACCAAGTTTTTGCAGACCTGCCTTCACATCATTGCCCGATTTCGCCTCCAACAGGGTTTGCAAAAACGAAACGGTAGATGCCGCTGACTCATGCAAGCGTTGAGCTAGCCATACGATGGCTGCATATAGCATAGAAGGGGGGTGAACATGCGCCAATAGATTCGGATTTCCAGTTAACAGTTGCCGAAGTCCTTTGGGCGAACCGAAACTTCCCACCTCTGACCGTAACTTGGTCAGTGCTTCGCCTGTGGCAACCGAGCTGCCACTGAATTCTGCTGGCAATTTCTCGACTTTGCTGATGTAGCGTAGGAGATACCTCCAAGAGCTTGTATCAAAAGCTAACTTGCTAGTATCATCAAATTTCAGTATATTGGTACTGGGTACCGCTAGGTTTAATCCAAAAAATTCTTTCATTGCAATTGACCGTCTTTTATCTATACGTGCTGGAGCGTCTTGATATATTCACACCCCACTGTGCCATGCAGCACAATGGGATGCTCCTCATAACCTCTTGGATAGGGTTAGGCTGCTGTTGGCATGTTTTCGGGCATGGGGTCGCCAAATGCAATGCTCCTGTAATCAACCAATGATTGCACAGTGAACTGCTTGGCACTCTGGTCAATGGATTTCCAACTGTCGATGGCTAGCTTAGCCTTTGCCTTAACAAGAAAAGGCATAGTTCCGACATTAGAGTCGGTGATGGTATTGTTGATCGCCAGCATATCAGTGTTCATCTGAACCCATACGCCCTGTACCGTCTGTAGATTTGTAAGGAAAGTAGCCATCGCTGGACCCACAAGCTTCATCTGGTTATTGAAACCACCTAGATCGCCACGCAGCCGCTGTTTTTTCTTAAGTTCCTCGCTTTCTCCTGCAATCTGCTTGCAATATTCGTTGTACTTAGCCCTGTTCTCAGCAGCTTTTACACCGAGACCAACGCCGGTTGCCACTGCTGCCGCGGCTCCGACTGCGAGAGAGATACCGCCAGTGAACGGTGCCAATACACCACCAATCAATGCACAGCCCACGGAAGCAGTGCATGCTGCAATAGTGAAATCCCTCCATGCCTTGTAAGCTTCATCCCGGGATTGCTCAAGCTCCTTGATCCTATTTCCTAATGTGCCAATAGCGGTGTTCACCTCCGCCATCAAATCTGATGAGTTGGCTGTGAATGCCTGAAATTTTTCGTTGTATTCATTCATCTTCTGCTCAAAGGCGCCGAGCTTCTTGATCAGGACACCAACTTCATCGGACATCTGCTTGGAAAGTGGGATGGGTCCTAAAGTCTCGTCGAATAGGTAAGCCTTGAGGTTTTCCACTTGCTCCTTGGGGGGTAGACCTGTCAAACCGTCGTAGACACTTTCATAGCCACTGACGAGATTCACGGCTGTCTGATGCACCCGTTGACCCAGCCAAACAGTATGCGTGTAGATCTCCTTCGGTGGTTCCTTAGTGGCCAAGAGATTCGGATTGGTAATCAACGCTGCCCTGAGGGTTTTTGGGTTTCCAAATTCCGTCGATGCCTCTCTCACACCGCGCATGGCATCAACGCACTCTGTGATTGTTTTTGAACTTTGCAAACTACCGTATTTTTGCTCAAAATCACCAGTAGTGAGAGGTAGTTCAAGAGCGGCACCAACATAACCTTGTAGTTGCAACCAACTGTCGCTGAAAAGTGTGAACCGGCTGGGTTGCCCGGATGCCGGGTCGGCAGGCTGGGTCAGACCAACAGGTGGGACGAGGGATAGCTCATTAGGCATGATATTTCTCCTTAATACTGTGGGATGGTCAATAAACAAAGGTCAGGTCGGAATTAAGCTGCGAACTGTGAGACAAACTTTTTCTGCCAGTCTGGGTCGTCTTTTGGCAGGGGGCTTCCAAATGGAATCAAGTTGGAGTCAACAAATGAATCGTTGACGAAGGCTTTAAGCGCATTGTCCACCTTGATCCAGTTGGCGGCTGACGCCGCCATTTCCTGCTCTTTGAGCCAGGGGCCGCTGGCCAGATTATCGATACTCAGATCAGCAACCCTGTCGCGGATCTCGTCTATTGAGCTTGCCCATGCCGCTTTGATAGCTTGAAGCTGGCTAATAATTCCGCTTGAGGTTGGAAGTGAGAACTTCATCAAATTGTCAAGTGCGCCAAGGTCGTGACGGTAGGCGATTCGCTTTTGGAGGAATTCTTGTTTAGAGCTTACCTCCTGGATCAGTCCGTCATACGAGGTACGTGCATTACTTGCCTCTATACTGAGAGCGGTAGCAGCTACCCCTACGAGCACCGTCGTAATTCCAGCAGCGGCTGCAGCCCCAGCACCGGCAGTCGGCACACTAAGGATAACTGTGATAGCAGTCCCGACAATACCAATGACAGCCGGAACTACACAAGCTGAAATAGTTAGATCCAACCATTTTTGATAGGCGGTATCACGATCCTTTTCCAGTTGGGCGATCTTGTCTTTTAGTTCACCAATCTCTTTGTCAAGTGATATGCGAGTCTTAGATGAACGCTCGGTATAAGTCTTCATAGCTGCCTGAGCTTCCTCCAATTCGTCCTCAAGAGCTTGGAATTCCTTGATTAGTAAATCCAGTTGTTCCACCGTCTGGCGCATCTTGTCAACGATCTGGTCGGTATCCAGGAAAAGGCTCTTGATGCCCGCAACCACGTCGGAGGGTTGTTCCCCACGAGCATTATCCGGAATGTTGCGTAGTGCCGATGCCAAGGTAAAGGCGTTCTGATGGGCAAGCTCAAGCGTCCATACGGTTGCAGAGAAAGCATCATTTCTTGGTCTTTTGGCCTCTGCCAAGAAATTGGGGTTTTTCAGGATACTAGCCCTGAGACTCTTGGGATTACCGTACTTCGATGCTACTTCTCGCATGGCACGCATGGCATCGAAGCATTCCTTCATCTGCAAACCAGACGAAGCATCTCCGTAGCGTTGCTCGTATTCCCCGAAGTCAAATGGCAGGGCTAATACGGCTTGCACTTGGTTTTGTAGGTCAAACCATTCTCTTGAAGCCAAGGTAAACTTCTTCGCCTGCTGCCTGTCACCACTCGCTGTTAACAATCGGGATGATGGAACAAACAATTGTGTCATTATTTTTTTAAGGTTTTTGATTCGTACTTAGAGTGTTCCCTCTTCTGTCACTTTCGGCATAAAATAATCCGGGATGCTTAGAGCATAAGACTTTTATCAAAAATCTTAATTTCCGCCATTCTGTTAGAAAATAAACCCTCAAATCCCCGATATATCTACAGTTAAAATTTAGCTCTCACTTTTATTTTCCCAGAGTGACAGAAGAAGGGTGTTGCTAACGTTATGTAAATGCTTCCCAATTAGAGCAAATAACCTGTTGATGCGTTGTCTTGCGAGCGGTTATCTATAGAGAGTTGTAGATGGTTAAGCTTTCAAGGCTTTGTAACCCCTGGTGATTAATAATCTATCAAAACTCCCCGATGCTGTGTTTACAGGAAAGTATGGACTTGTCAAGTATGGAAAGTATGATTTAAGGTAGATGAACTTTTATACAGAGCGAGAAAATAGATGGAATTTGAGCAGGCATTGGAGGTCGCCACCCAGGCTATCGCCCGCAAAATCGCTAGAACGCTTACTGAGGTTGAAGTTGCTCTTTTATTCGGTGCCTGGAATAACTTGACCTACGATCGCATCGCCGAGCGATCGGGCTATTCCATCAACTATCTCCAACGGGACATTGGCCCCAAATTTTGGAAGCTTCTCAGTGATGCTTTGGGCCGCCAAGTCAACAAAACCAACCTACGTGGCATTCTCACTCACTTTGATGTCCCGATCGCCACTCCCCAACCTCAAGTCCAACGTTCAATTTATTGGGGCGAGGCGATCGATGTTTCCAGCTTCCAAGGTCGAGTTGAAGAGATTGAAACCCTCACTCAATGGATGATCCAAGACCGCTGCCGACTCATTGCTTTGGTGGGAATGGGCGGTATCGGTAAAAGTACCTTAGCTGCTAAAGTAGCTCAACTCTTACAAGAACAATTTCAATTTGTAATTTGGCGATCGCTCCGCAAGGGCCCTCTCTTAGATACGTTATTGTCTGAACTCGTACCTTTTCTTTCCAACCGGCAAGATGTTCAACCAAAAATAGAACGGTTGCTATACTGGCTGCAAACTCATCGCTGTCTGGTAATTTTGGATAATCAAGACACCCTTTTACAAGCCGGCAATTGTGCCGGATACTACCAGCCAGATTTCACAGACTATGGTGACTTATTTCAGTTGCTCGGAGAATCGAGTCATCAGAGTTGTATCTTACTGACCAGCCGCGAGAAATCAGCAGAAGTCGGCATATTTGAAAATTTTAATGGAGCCGTGCGATCGCTTTCTGTGCAAGGTTCCAGGGAAACATCCCTGGCATTCATTGACTCCAAGCAACTCGTGGGAACCGATGCGGAAAAACGCCAACTTTGTGAATTGTATTGTTGCAATCCGCTGGTAGTAAAAATAGTTTCTGCCTCAATTCAGAGTTTGTTTGATGGAGATATTGCCACATTTTTGCAAGAAAAGACACTGGTATTTAATGGCATCCGCCGCTTGTTAGCTCGGCAATTTGAGCGATTGTCGCCCGTAGAAAAAACCATCATGTATTTGTTGGCGATTAATCAAGAATCTACAACCATTGCTCAACTGCAAGCCCACATTGTACCTGCAATTTCACGGGCGACCCTATTAGAGTCCCTAGAATCCTTAACGTGGCGCAGCTTAATCGAAAAGCGATCGGGTGAATATACCCAACAGCCCGTCGTTATGGAATATGTCAGAGACTGTTTAATGGGTGCATCTCACTTTTCCAAAGATATTAAGTGGAAAGTTGACCATGGAGATAAGCACAGCGAAGAGAAAGGATAGAGGGAACAGTCTCCACATTCCACGCTCGCTCCGGATAGTTTCACCCTTAGTCCAATGCGTTTAATTGTTGATTCAACTGTTCTAGAGCCGAGAGAACTCAGAGATTCTTCTTTATAGTATTGATAGTTACCTATGCGGCTGCGATGAGTTATCAAATAATTGCAAAATGTTTAAAATGCTTTTCTTTTGAGGTCTTTAAATTAATTAATAACTTCATTAACTTTTCCTGACCCTAACAGACTTTCTGCTTGCTTTGAGCGTTGAGCGTGAACCTCCTGCATTATAGAGATTTTCTTTCAGATGATACCAATATAAAATTTCTTGTCTTTGTTGAGGAACTCCAATTTCTTGAAATAGGTTCAAAATCCTGGCATGACTATCTCCTCTACAATACATAAGATGTAGCCATTTTAGGCTATTCCTCCACTCATTTTAATATCATTTTTTTTTAAAACTCTCCGAACAAATATTATCCAAACACAGATTTTTATCATGTTTCTAATAACATGAATTGCCCTTACTTTCGTTGCGGCGCCGGAGTTTTACTCCATCGGCTGTAATTATTCACTCCTTGTTTAGATGATTTACTAAGTATATAATTTGTACGTTTGTTTACAAGTTATAGTTAGACCGGAATTTTATTTTAAATCGTCCTAACCTTCCTTCAGTCCTGTCTTATGGAACTCTCGCTGCTTAAAAACTGTCGGAACTATTGAATATTAAAAAAATATTTAAAATGAACTAGGAGTTGCGCCGACAGTTTCAGGAACCCGGTGGGTTTCTATATTCATCGTTTTTGATCGTTGCCCAACCTCTTATTTTCCCCAGAACACTGGGTTTCTTTAGTCGAGCGTCCTGCGGACATCATAATAACTCACAATTTCTTCATAATTACTGACTATTTTTTTAGTTGCTAAAAATGTAACAACCCGGATATTTAGCAATTTCAGTGGGAAGGTAAAGTATAGCATCTGTTGTATGTGAGGAGAATCAAGTTTATGAGTTCAAATTTGCAGCGTGGCGATCGCATTAACTTCCGCAGTCTGGTAACAGCGTTGTGTTTAACCTTAACTCTCGTGAGTTTTGTGAGATTAGATCCGGCGGCGGCTCAAGAACAGCGGATCAGAACGTTGACTGTTACTGGGCGGGGTGTGGAAGCGATTCCTACAACTCAAACACAAGTGCGGCTGGGGGTTGAGGTGCAGGGGAAAACGGCGGCCGAGGTGCAGCAGGAAGCGGCGAGGCGATCGTCGGCTGTGCTAGAGTTGCTGCGATCGCGCCAAGTCGAAAAACTCGAAACTGCCGGCATCTCCCTCAATCCCATTTATAACTTCGACAACAACCAACAGCGCTTGACGGGCTATACGGCGACGAATACCCTCAGTTTTCGGATTAATACTGCATCTGCCGGCACTTTGCTTGACGATGCGGTGAATGCCGGAGCCACACGCATCGACGGCGTGAGTTTTGTCGCTGCCGATAGTGCGATCGAACAAGCTCAAAAACAAGCAATCAAAAAAGCAACTCAAGACGCTCAAGCGCAAGCGGATGCAGCCTTTAGCGCCCTCAACCTGAAGCGGGGAGAGATTCTGGGCATTCAAGTCAACGGTGCTAGCCCGCCACCTCCTATGTATCGGCAATTGGCTGGTGCTCGCATGGCTGCTGCTGACGCTACAACGCCTGTGGTGGGAGGGGAACAGCAGGTAGAAGCTTCTGTGACTTTGCAATTTGGATATTAAATAGTTAGGGGTTGAACTGGCCACATCAGCTTGACCCTAACTATTTCTCGATTTATCAAGCAGCTTTTTCTACAAAAAACTTTAGCAGTTTTAACCACTTCTGCCCCTAGTCGAGCAATTGTTCGCCTCCCACACAAATATTTCCGTATCTTCGCCCCCAAGAGCCACAACACTCAAAGCCTTAACAGTTTTAGCGCCAAACAAAGTTTCACTCTAAGTAAGTCGGTGGAAAAATTCATAACTATGTAAGGAAATATTAAGTGGCGCACTCTCAGTTAAAGTGTAACTGCTCACTGCAACTTTGTTGCGGTGAGCAGTTACGCCAAATGGCTACAACCTATTATGAACTCTGAACGGAATCTCTCCTTCTTTAGGGGGAGAGTCCCTCAATAAATAGACTCTCCGTTAAACCCTAGGCGATCGCATTCCTCCTAAACAGAAAAGAGTGGACTCTTTTCTAAGATCCACTCTCTGTTAAATTCTCTTAGGGCTAGCTTTAACAAGCTGGAGTTAAGCCCTTACTTTACCTAGTCCTTAACGGTTCTCTGGTCATTAATGACCACTTTGTCCTTGAGTTCAGGACTGCCGGAGATGTGAATATCACTATCCTTATTTTCCTCTGCGGCGGAGTCGGCTAGATATTGGGCAGATGACTTAACATCGTGCGCTGCACCTTGAGGAGATGGGGTTGCATTTTGGGCAGGGGACCTAAAATCAGGCACTGGAGGTTTAGCAGATTCGGCTGCATTTTGGGCAGATGATTTAAAATCATGCGCTGCACCTTGAGGAGATGGGGTTGCATTTTGGGCAGATGACTTAACATCCTGCTTAAACTCCTGCGCTGCACCTTTAGCAGATTGAGCTGCATTTTGGGCAGAGGACTTAACATCCTGCTTAACATCCTGCGCTGCACCTTTAGCAGATTCGGCAGCATTTTGGGCGGATGACTTAACATCGTGCGCTGCACCTTTAGCAGATTCGGCTGCGCTTTGAGCAGATGACTTGATTGATTCGGCTGCACTCTTGCCAGATGACTGAAGCGATTCGGCTGCACTTTTTATAGATGGCTCCACTGCCTTCGCTGTATCTTTTACAGTCGATCTAAGATCCTGAGTGGCACCCTGAATTTCCTGAGCTACAGCTTTGACAGAAGGCTTAACTTCATCTGCAGTACTCTTAATAGAGTCCGCTGCACTTTGTATAGAAGGCTTGACACCTTCGACTGTCTGCTTGACTGAATCTTTTACTTCTCTAATCGTAGGTTTGACTTCCTCGGATGCACTCTTGACTGCATCTACTACAGAAGGCTTGGCTTCCCTAACTGTCTCATTGACAGATTCGGCTATACCTTTAATCGAAGGCTTAGTTTCCTCAACAGTCTCCTTGACTGCTTCTGCTGTAGCTTTGATAGATGGTCTAACTTCCTCAGCAGTTTCCTTTGCTACTGTCCCTAGCTCTTCTACAGTGTGTTTAATACCATCTGCTACGGTGTGTGCTGCATCCCCTAAATTATCTACAGCACGGTTAACAGTATCAGCAGTACCTTTACCAATCATCGCGCCAGCAACTGAGCCTGCTACAGCACCAATAATGCCTCCAGAGCGAGCACCTAGGATACCACCGACTGCTGCTCCAGCTATCCTCGCACCAATGCCTGAGCCTGATGATTGATCTTCCTGTGATTCTGCATTTTCGTTAGTCTGAGCCTGAATCTGCTGGTTTTCGCTATTGTCAACTTTCTTTTCCTGGAAGTCAGGATTTGCTTCAGGCTGGTTAAAAGGCTGTTTATTATCAGTCATAGATATCCTTGGGTATTACTGCTACATTTACTAGGCTAACTATATACTTCTGAGAAAATGTACTGCCTAAGAACTAGATTTTGACTGTTACTTAAGAAGTAGATTCTCAAAGGTACTGACCACTAGGGCGCTAGCGGCTCGCTGTTCATTCCACCTTGAAGAAGCTGGAGGCGCGCGTTAGCGAAGCCCTCGAAGAGGATCGCACATCTGGAACAGTCTTAGCTGAGCGATCCAAAAATGACTCCTGTCTACATACTTGTTTACAGATTAAATGATTAATAGATTTTCTAAAAAATGTCGATTATCAGCTTATAATTTAACGTTTAAAAAAATAGATAATAATATTTATTATAAAAATGGCAACTATTTAATTATTGAATTAAGTGATTTGTTTTGTAGACGTTGCTGATTTCCGGTAGGAAAGGCTAAATATGCAAGTCAGAGAAACCAGTATCCACAAAGATTGGGGATTTTCAACGGATTTTTTTCATACCCTGATTAAGCAACGCCAGATTTTGGAGTGATCTAACTCACGAGGAGAGCTCTTTGAACAGCAACTTGACCGCTTTAGCCACCAGAGGCGATCGCACTTACGTGTAATTGGGCATAAGTTCGATCGCCCCCAACAACCCCCAAAACTTCAATTACTACCGGATCGTCGATCGAAGTGACAGAGATCGACTAAAGTAAACAGAAATTATTATTGGCGGTAATTAGAGTGATCGAGACTTTAGCAACAGGAGTCGCAGCAGCAGGTTCGCTGCTAGCATTGGGCGGGTTAGGCCTAGAGTTGAACTATCGCCGGACTGGAAGTCCAAATAAACTAGAACTAACAGCAGGAGAATGGCACTTAGCCATCTCGGAACCCAACCGCTATCTTTTAGTCGGGGAAATGGAGTTCCGCAACCTGACACAGCGGTTTGAGATTATGTTGCCGGAAGTGCGGGCGCAGGTGAAACTGCTGTCTGACGGAAGTTTAGATGGCGTTACTTCCGAGACAAAGGTGATTCCTTGCCACAAAGAGGCAGCAGCCAGAACAGACGATTACTGGTTCGGCTATATTGTTAAAGCCCAAAAAAACACGAAAATTAAAGTCTCTGTAGACATTCAAGGGCAAGATTTAACCAAATTGCAATCAGCTTGGGTGCAAGTACACTTCGTCACCTACGGCCCGGGCGGGCGCATCCCCAAAGTCCGTAACGTAGTAGTCCCGCTGCAATTTCCCAACTCGGACACCGTACCCATCGCCCGAAATGTCGGAGTGGCAGAAGTCTTGCCGATTCGCACTCACATACTGGCCGAATTGGACAATCCAGTCGAAATAGTCAAGCGGTACGTGCTGCCGCGCGCCCAGAAAGGGGATATTGTCGCCTTGGCAGAAACTCCCCTAGCTTTGATGCAGGGACGCTACCGCCATCCCAGCGAAGTCAAACCAGGATGGGCGGCAAAGCGAGTGTGCTTGTTTTTCTTGCCCACGTCGAGTTTGGCCACGGCTTGCGGGATGCAGACGTTGGTTGATGTAGTAGGCCCTTGGCGCGTAGTAGCGGCATTTGCGATCGGCGCTGTGGCCAAAATATTTGGCAAACCGGGAGTCTTTTACCAACTAGCAGGGGAACAAGCCAGGCTCATCGACGACGTTACCGGGACTTTGCCTCCCTTCGACCAATTTATTGTCCTGGGCCCAGACAATCCCCAGCAAGTTGTAGAAGAAATTCAACGAGAAACCGGGCTTGCGGCGGCGATCGTAGACGCTAATGACTTGAAAGCAGTTAAGATATTAGCAGCGACCTCCGATTTATCGGTAACATTCTTAGAGCAAGCTTTGCGAAGCAACCCCGCCGGGAATGGTGACGAGCGAACACCGGTCGTTCTAATTCGACCTCTGCCACAAAAATCTTGAGTTGAAAAGAGAAAATTAAAAATTCAAAAAGATGATTTGAAATTTTTAATTTTCGATCGCGCAAGAAAGGGAGAAGAATCAAAAGTTATAAGTTTTGAACTCAAAATTTACCCACTCAAAACTCAAAACTTCCCTAACTCTTCCCCTTTCTGAATTTTTATTTTTAAATTTCCATTCTCCACTTTTATGCTATGACTTCATTTCCCTCCCAAAACCAAAACCAGGTTGTGATTCGCCCGTTTCAGTATCGCGACATCGAGGTGATGGAACAACTGTGCGCGGAAACAGCCGACGAGCCAGAAAATCGCAAGGGCGCAAGCTGCGACGTGGTACTGGGTAGAAAGTTGCAGCAGATTCGCCGCTGGTACGGACTGCTAAAGATTTTTAGCTTGTTTCCCAACCCTTGTCAGTCCCTGTTCCGGGCCCACGTTGCCGAAGAAGAGGGGAGCGTTAAGGGCATAATTCAGATTTCTCCTTTCAACCGCACCCGCAGCACTTGGCGGATCGATCGCATAGGAGTAGACCCGGAAGCCCGCAGCAAAGGAATTGGTTCAATGCTGCTGCGGTACTGCTTTGAGGCAGTCTGGGAGGCGCGGACGTGGCTGTTGGAAGTGAATGTCGGCGACAAAACTTCCTTGGCTTTGTATCGGCAGAATGGGTTTCAGCCTTTGGCCCAGATGACATACTGGACGATCGCCCCAGAACGCCTGCAAGAAATGGCAAACTCGACCCCAGATTTGCCCAACCTGCTGCCTGTTAGCAACGCCGACGCTCAGTTGCTCTACCAACTGGATACCGCGTCTATGCCGCCCCTGGTGCGCCAAGTATTCGATCGCCACATTCAAGATTTCAAAACCAGTTTTTTCGGCGCTTTAGTCGAAGGTGTCAGACAGTGGCTGGGCAAAACCGAGGTAGTCAGCGGCTACGTGTTTGAACCGCAGCGCAAAGCCGCGATCGGCTATTTTCAGGTGCAGCTATCCCGCAACGGCCAGCAACCGCACGTCGCCCAGTTGACTGTACACCCGGCCTACACTTGGCTTTACCCAGAACTGCTGTCCCAAATGGCGCGCCTCGTTCAAGATTTCCCGGTTCAAAGCCTGCAACTGGCTTCCGCTGACTATCAGCCGGAACGGGAAGCTTATTTAGAGCAATTTGGAGCAGTGCGCGTGGAACACAGTTTGCTGATGTCTCGATCGGTGTGGCACAAATTGCGCGAGTCCAAGTTGGTCTCTCTCGAAGGACTCCAGCTATCAGAAATGCTGCAAAGCTTCCAGCCAACTCGCAAACCCGTACCGGGCAGGATGTCCTGGCTCGGCCCGATGGCTGGGGAAGCAACAGCAGGGCACCCGTCCTGTGAGATTAAACCTCTGTTGGCTGACTCAGGAAACAGTCAAACGAATCAAGTTAACCCCTTGGGCGGCCAAAATTCCGAATCAGCAGCAACTGATGGCAGCAGCATTTTGCCTTTAAATCTGCCAGAGTTGCCTCTAGACGGCGGCTGGCCGGGAGAACTCAATTCTTAATGAGTGAAAGCAGAAGGTAAATGGTAGAAGGCAGAAAAAAAGAGAATTAATCATTCAATAAATTACTTTTTTTCTGTCATCTTCCCCAAATATTTCTTCTGCTTTAGATTGATATCAACTTAATCTTACCTATTTTCTTCTTAATTTCTTCTCTTCTTCTCTTCTTTCTTCGCGTCCTTCGCGTCTTCGCGGTTCGTTAAAAAAAAGTCCGATAACAAAGAAGTAAATCTAAAATCTAAAATCTAAAATCTAAAATCTAAAATTGATTGATTGATAATGTCCAACGATAAATTATGGATTTCAGCACTGGGATTAGATATCGGCCTCAAACGAGTCGGCATCGCCGGGTGTGACGGCACTGGTTTAATAGCTACGGGCATTACAACACTGGTACGATCGTCCTTCGAGCGAGACGTAGCTTATCTCCGAGAAATCGTGCGAGAGCGGAGAGTTCAAATTTTGGTTGCAGGCTTGCCCTACTCCCTGAGCGGAGAATTAGGCACTCAAGCCCGACAAGTGCAGAAATATGCTACTCGCATCGCCACAGCCTTAGAGCTCCCCCTAGAATACGTAGACGAGCGCCTGACTTCGGTTGAGGCAGAGGAATTGATGAAAACACAAGGGATTTCGGTGTCGCAAAATAAGGGTGCGATCGATCGCAAAGCAGCCGCCCTGATTTTGCAGCAGTGGCTAGACGAGCGGAGGCAAAATATCTGCGCCCCTCCCAATCCTTGATAGCTGGTAACAAAGGCGTGATATCCTGGTTGTGCAAGTTTGCTACGCACACCTGTAACCCTTGACAAACTGGAGAAAATTCTGCTGTACCTCGGTACTGAAGAAGCACAAAATCGTGATTTGTCCTCAGTGTCGCTTGCTGACTCGACTGAGATTTAAACGCTGCACTCCTCGCCTGTGGAAAAGGCCGCGAGTCTCGCGGTTTAAGCTGGTGGACTGGCGATCGCCCACTTAGCCAGAATATCGCCACGAAAATTCCCCATTGTCAAGCAAACGTTACTGAATTATTGACGGAAAATAAGATACACGCGATGTCCTCATCCCCATACCGCAAAAAAGAGAATGGCAATTCCAACGAAGAGTCCGTCACCCTGACGGATGAAGTTGGGCGATCGCTGACTTGCAACATAGAATATTCTATGAATCTAGAAGGTCAAGAATACGCTTTGCTGCTTCCGGTTGACTCGCCCGTAGAAATTTTTACTTGGCAGGGAGACGATAACGACGAAGCAGCAATTCCTGTAGAAGACGAGGCCGAAATTGACAAAATTTTTGATACAGCTAAAGTTGTGCTGCAAGAGCAGAACTTGACGCTCCGACGCACGGCGGTGACGCTGACTGTGGTTGGCGAATTGCCGGAATTTCCCGAAGAGGATATGGCATCCGATGCCGATCCGGATGAGGAGTCGGAGTTCGAGGAGCTGATGTGGCTGACCAGTTTTTACCACGAAGAACAGGAATATGCCATTTATACGCCTCTCGACCCGTTCTTTATCTTGGCTAGAATGGATGACGACGGCAAGCCAGAATTGCTTTCGGAAGAAGAGTTCCAAAGGCTGGAACCGATGTTACCTATGCTGGAAGACCAGTTCTTTGACGATCTTGATTAGAGATTAATTGCAGACACAAGGTCTGATGGCAAAAAGCAGAATTTTTTACTATTTTATAAAAAAGTAAACTGCTCGCCCGATCGAACTTTTTGGAGATGGCCGCTTCTGCCTTCGCGATCGGGCGTTTGAATTGGGCCGCGTGAATAGGGTCTTTTAAAGGGCTTGTATTCCTAACTTTTCGGTCATCAATCGCAGGTCATCAGTCATTAGTCGCTAGTTAACCGCCGCTTATCCAGGACAACGGACTATGAGTAAAGAACAAATGACAAAAGGCAGCGCGCGCGAGAGCCGAAAAGGAACTCCGCAAGTCTCTAAATGGTTGTTTTATCTGGCGTTGCTGCCGGCAATCTGGGGGGTTTGCGCTTGGCAGGGCTGGGCTTGGTGGAGCTGGGCTTCCGCCCCGCCTAAAATAGCTGAAACGTCAACTTCTCCGCCAGAGGATGCTGCTGTTTTGATTCAAATCCCGGAGGGTACTCCCAGTCAAAAAATCGGGCGGGATTTAGAGGCTGCGGGGTTGATTCGATCGAGCTCGGCATGGAATATGTGGACCCGCTGGCTGACTCTGCAAAACCGCGAGGGAGGTTTTCAAGCAGGAACTTACAAACTGTCGCCGACTCAGCCTCTGAGTGCAGTTGCTGACAAAATTTGGAAGGGCGAAGTCGTACAGCAGAGTTTCACGATTCCAGAAGGGTGGTCGCTGCAACAAATGAGCGCTTATTTTGAAGCGCAAGGTTTTTTCCCGGCTCAGGATTTTATGGCGGTGGCGAGTCAAGTTCCCTACGCTCAGTACCCTTGGCTGCCGAGCGGCCTGCCTCACTTGGAAGGGTTTTTGTACCCGGATACTTATCAGCTAGACGGCGATGCAATTAGCCCGCAAGCTGTCATTAAGCAAATGCTGGGTCGCTTCGAGGAGTTGGCTTTGCCGATATATCAAAAAAATCAGAAGAATACTAAGCTGGATTTGAAAGAGTGGGTGACGCTGGCGAGTATTGTGGAAAAAGAGGCTGTGGTTGCGGGCGAGCGCAATCGTATTTCTGGGGTATTCAACAACCGTCTGAATAAGGGTATGCCTTTGGGTTCTGACCCGACGGTTGAATACGCCCTCGGCATTAGGCAAACGAAGGAAAAGCCTTTGACTTTCAAGCAGGTGGAAACTCCTTCTCCTTACAATACTTATATCAATGTAGGGCTGCCGCCAACTCCGATCGCATCTCCGGGAATAGCAAGTCTGGAAGCGACTCTGACTCCGGAAAAGACAGAATACCTGTACTTTATGGCTCGATACGACGGCACTCACATTTTTAGCCGCACGCAGGCGGAACACGATGCTGCGATTGCTAAAGTTGACCAGCAGTTGCGATCGACTCAATAGATAGGCAAGGACTAATACAAAAGTAAAAAGTCAAAAGTCACAAATCAAAAGCAATAATTATTCACTTTTGATTTTTTACTTTTTTAATCTTTAACTTCCAATTTCTTATTTCTCAATCTAAAACCTAAAATCTAAAATCATTATGACTTGGGGTAAAATACTACAGCCTGACTTAGTTCTCGGCGATTCAGTCATGAAGTTAACGGCTGATATTCTGCAGAAATATAATATTAAAGGATTAGTTTTGGATGTGGACGAAACTCTCGTTCCCATCACTGCCATGAATGCTTCTCCTGAACTCACCCTGTGGGTGGAAGAAATAAAACCCGTGGTATCGCTGTGGTTGGCGAGCAATAATTTAAGTCAGACTCGGATCGGTCGGATTGCTGAGTCTTTGAATCTACCCTACATCACGGGTGCGGCTAAGCCGTCGCGCCGCAAGTTGCGAAAGGCTATTAATGCAATGAATTTGCCGGTGGAACAAGTGGCGATGGTGGGCGATCGACTTTTTACTGATGTTTTGGCAGGCAATCGTTTGGGTATGTTTACTATTTTAGTGGAACCAATGGTTGATGCTGGGTATGCGCTTCGCAAGTATCCGGTGCGCTCTTTTGAAGTTTGGGTTTCTCAAGCTTTGGGGGCTTCTCTTGATAGCAGGAATTAGAAAGATTTAAATGACTCAAACTATTGTTGTTAAAATAGGAACTTCGACGCTGACTCGATCGACTACGGGAAACTTAGCTCTTTCAACTATTGGTGCATTGGTCGAAATTTTAGCTGATTTGCGGCAGCAAGGCCATCGAGTAGTTTTGGTTTCTTCGGGTGCGGTTGGAGTTGGCTGCGCGCGCTTGGGTTTGACGGAACGCCCGCGAAACATGGCTATGAAACAGGCTGTGGCGGCTGTGGGCCAAGGGCGGCTGATGCGGGTGTACGATGATTTGTTTACTACTCTGCAACAGCCGATCGCTCAAGTATTGCTCACCAGGGGCGATTTAGTGCAGCGTAACGGTTATGTTAACGCTTGCAATACTTTTCAGCAACTGCTCAGGTTGGGCGTGATTCCGATCGTCAATGAAAACGATACAGTAGCGGTAGACGAGCTCAAATTTGGCGATAACGATACGCTTTCGGCGCTAGTAGCGAGTTTGGTAGAAGCAGATTGGTTGTTTGTGCTCACAGATGTCGATCGGCTGTATTCCGCCGATCCGCGCAGCAATCCAGACGCGCAGCCGATCGCCCTAGTCCAAAGTATGGCACAGCTCACAGAATTTCAGGTGCAAACAGGAGATTCCCGCAGCGGTTGGGGAACCGGCGGTATGGTGACAAAAATTGAAGCGGCGAGAATAGCAACTGCATCGGGAGTGCGTACAGTCATTACTGACGGCTGCTTTCCTGGTAATATCGAGAAAATACTCAACGGAGAGTCGATCGGCACTCAATTTGAGCCTCAACCGCGCCCTGTAAACGCTCGCAAACACTGGATAGCTAACGTGCTAATTCCGGCAGGGAAACTATATTTAGACGCGGGTGCTGTCAAGGCAATTTCCCAGGGCGGAAAATCGCTTTTAGCTGCGGGTATTGCTCAAGTAGAAGGAGAATTTCAAGCTGATGATTCCGTGCAGTTGTGCGACGCAACCGGCCAGCAAATTGCTAGAGGACTTGTGAATTATAGCAGTTTAGAATTGAGACAAATCCAGGGCTGCAAGTCCGAGAAAATTGCTGAGATTTTAGGCTATGCAGGCGTAGAAACGGCGGTACACCGAGATAATTTAGTGATTGTTTAAACTAACAAATATCGAGACAGTCGATCGCGCAATGAGCGAAGGCAGAAATTGAGGATATTTGCAGCACAGTCTTGCAAGAATTTGTTTGGCTGTGTCGGAACAGCTCGTTCATCGCTTCTGTAAACAGTTCAAATACATTTTGTGCTAATTCTAAAGCTGCTTGGCATTCTGCATTAGTAAGTTTTATCTCTGCTACAAGTTGCAACATCTCTGGCGTGTTTAAAAGGTGATAATTTTCTAAACCCCCATAATCTCCTCCAAAATCAACAGATTCTTTTTGGGTAATTGGCTGTAATTCTTTTACCACTGCTAGCGCCGCTTCAAAAAAAACTTGGGCCGTTCCTTCGAGGGCTTCCACTAACACCAGTTTCTGAATGGGAGACGCTTTCCAAGCGTAGCGTTCGAGCACTGAACAAAGCGATCGAGTTTTTTTAGTTTCTTCACCCCAAAGCAGTCTGAAATCGCCGTAACTCATTAATTGGTTTAAGCCCAGTTCCTCTAGGTATTCTAGATAGTCGTGCCAGTAATAATTTTTTTTATAAGTATATTTATTAACGAGTTCCTGAACTTTGCTATTACTAGAAGATTCTCGCAGTACATATTTATTTAAATCGCTCAATCCCACAGCCAAAGGAGCGAGTACAGGTGCAAAAATTAGTCGTTGATTCGCGTGAATATGTTTATTGGCTAGAAAGTCAAACAAGGGCAATTTTGCAAACTCTTGCTTTTTGGGTTCAATGAATGCTACAATGGCTTTCATACTTTTTTCGCCTGAATAGTTGCTGTCAAGATAATCTTCATACATCCGTTAATTATCTATATTTTCGAGCCTAAATAATTGTGTTTATTATCATACATATTTGTATTTTAGATCATAGGTAAGAGTGTTTGCAGTCACAGGAAACTGTGACTTGTATCATAGTGTGCCAGAAGTTCGAGCATCTTGTTCGCTAGAGATAAAATGTTCTACATTTAGATTGGATATTTCGGGCGTTGCTCAAAGCCACCCCACAAGAGTTTGATTATTTATTTACAGGCAATTTAAAGGCTGAGTAGCTTATATAGGCAACTGAGCATTCTGCTCGAACTGCTAAAAAATGCTTTTAACAGAATCGGGATGCTCTCTGCAAATTAGTCCTAGACGCATAAGAGTCTCGAAACCTGGTTTATTCGGAGATTCATCGCTGCTCACAAAAATTTTTCTGAGAAACCCGGTTTCTTTAACCCTTGCTTTTATTGCTTCTTCCCTCTTTTCTCTTCCCTCTTCTTATTCCTTCTTCCTTCTTCCTGCGGCCATAAGTCTCCAAATGACAATTTCCAATTCTCAGAATTGCCTTTAGGTGCGTTCTGAGTTACTCTATCTTTTGGATCAGTTAACACAATTATAGGAGTTAATCTTGGAACGGACTTTTTTAGCAATTAAGCCCGACGGCGTACAGCGCGGACTCGTCGGCGAAATTATCGGTCGTTTTGAAGCCAAGGGCTTTAAGCTAGTTGGCATGAAGCTAATCACGGCTAGTCGCGAACTTGCCGAACAGCATTATGGCGTACATAAAGAAAGACCCTTTTTTGCGGGACTGGTAGACTTCATCACTTCCGGGCCGATGGTGGCGATGGTGTGGGAAGGCGACGGCGTTGTGGCCTCGGCGAGGAAAATGATTGGCGCAACAAATCCTCTGAATTCAGAACCGGGGACAATTCGCGGCGATTTGGCTGTGAATGTGGGTCGCAATATTATTCATGGTTCTGATGCTGTGGAAACTGCCAATGCGGAAATTAGCCTTTGGTTCAAGGAAGAAGAATTGAGTGCTTGGACACCTTGTTTAACTCCTTGGATTGTGGAGTAATTTTGATATTCTCCCGATGGTTAATCGGGAGATATAGCTTTTCTCAGATACATGAAATATCATGTCGCTGAATCACTCTTAACGGTAAAATATAGAAGAGTTTGACATTTTTACTCGTTGCCAAGCTATTTCTGGTAATGAGAAGAAAAAACGTTAATCGGAATTTAAAAACTCCAAATAATTATTAGTCAATTCTTTGACTGCTAATTCGTAAAATTGCTGACCGTGTTCGGGGGTTGCTAAGCCCGGATTTGAACCCATTCTCCCGTCGGGAAATCGGCGGCGGAAGTCAGCAGCACCGTAAATTTTGTGCCCGGAACCGACTTCTTCCGAAAGCGGAGCTTGCTTGATTGCTTCTGGATAAAGATACTGGGTTAAGGCGACTTCGCTGGGGGTGGCGTGGGAACCTTCTTGGTTTCCGTATAATTCTTTTGCTAGTTGGTAAACTGAACCGCACATGAACCAATTGCCGATTTGACACTGGATTCGATCGGCATTTGGTAAATTTAAGTCTGACAAATGGGCGTATGTCTCGGAAAATGCTGCTTTCATTGTCGCAATGTTGCCACCATGACCGTTAATGAAGAAATATTTCTCAAATCCCGCTTTTGCCAAAGATGTGATATAGTCCCTGATTACCAATATCAGGGTCTGCGGTCGGAAGCTGATTGTGCCGGGAAAGCTGGTGTGGTGCAAAGCCATCCCGACATTAATTGTCGGGCCGATTAAGGCATTGGCAGCTTCGCCGACACCGCGGGCGATCGCCTTGGCAGCAATGGCGTCAGTCCCGATCAAGCCGGTGGGCCCGTGCTGTTCGGTGGAGCCGATCGGGATAATTATGCCTCGGGAGCTTTGGAGATAAGCTTCTACCTCGGGCCAGGTACTCAAATGCAGCAACATGATAGGCAGTCTACAGAATTTTTACTTGCTATCGTCGATCGTAGCCGGCACGGGAAGAAAAAGGAATTTCGGCAAACTTATTATTGTATTCTTAAAAAAAGCTCTACATTCCCATCCGACCTTTACCGTTATATTACTTAACGTTAATAATTTAACCATTTGATGGCCAAAACTTTACCTTTTAATAACCTTTTAAGAGTAGTATAACTAGCATATCCCTTTAGATTGGGTGTTACGTGGTCAATTAACAGCGGGCAATGTTTTATGAAATTAACACCGACCCCGAAAAATGACCAAACTTCTGTGGCCTGGACGCAGGCAGACAGCGCAGTTCCGGCAACTGCTCTACGGCTGTATTCCTTACACGAGCAAGTAGCAAAGGTCGAGCGCGTGTCTGTGGGATGGACTGGCGAAAGATTCTAAGCGATCGAACTTTCTGGCGATCGTACAAGCGATCGCAGCGCGAGAGTACCTCAGCTACTGAAGAAGGTACCTCGCGGTAGCCACATACAAACATCACTCCCACTTATATTTATGTCTTCTGCTGAATTAAGCGAAAGTCCTTCAAGGTTGGCTGTTGGACAAGCCGGCCGTATCTTGTTATTGGAAGGTGAAGATCTGTTGCGGGAAATGCTAGCTTTAGCCCTTAAAGAACAGGGCTACGAGGTGGTGGTTACTAGCGACGGGCGCAACGCCCTGCCTTCTGTACAGGCTTCTTCGTCATACCACGGTGAATTGGCCTTTAACCTGTTAATTATGGATTCAATTAACGGTTTGGATCTGTGTCGAATGTTACGGCATCAAGGAAATCCCGTCCCTATTTTGATTATCGGTGCTAGAGGAAGTGCCAACAATTGCGCTTTTTACCTCGAAGCCGGATCGGATGATTATCTGACCAAGCCTTTTGGAATGCGGGAGTTTATCGCTCGCTGTCGGGCGCTGATGCGGCGCCAGCGCCTCGGTCGGTTACCGGAACCGAGGACGCTGCAATATAAGAGCATAACTCTGTATCCTGAAGAGTGCCGGGTGTTGGTTCGGGGTCTGGAAGTGAAATTTTCTCCTAAACAGTTTCGCTTACTAGAACTATTTATGAGTTATCCCCGGCGAGTTTGGTCTCGCGATCAGTTGCTAGAAAAAATTTGGGGCCAAGATTTTATCGGAGACAGCAAAACAGTTGACGTTCACATCCGCTGGCTACGCGAAAAGTTGGAAATAGATCCGGGCCAACCGGAATATATCATTACGGTACGTGGGTTTGGGTATCGATTTGGTTAAATTTTTAAATCAGTTGTAGGGTAGCAAGTTGCAGTCAAATAGACAAATAAGGACACAATATTTTTGTGTCCTTATTTGTCTGTGTAGGGTGTGCAATGCAAGAGCTTGAAGGCTCAACCCGTAGACCTATTGTAGTGATCGTTGCCGTTATCTTTTACCTTTGGCGATCGATATAAACTCACATCTTGCACCATTCTCAAGAACAGGCAAGATGCCTGTTCCACAAAGAGTGAATTTTCTTGTGGAACAGGCATCTTGCCTGTTCATAAAAAGCTTATGGAGAATGGTACAACATTTCAGCATAACTCAAAACTCCCCTGTCCACTCCCAACAATGAAGTTTCGAGGAATCTCCTGCAACCGCAACAGCCGCTACCATATCTGAACTGGGAATTAATTCAATTAAAGACCATCTCGATGCTTCTTCGGGGCTTTTTTCAACATTTAACAGCGCTGCTGGTTCTCCTGGTGCGAGGCTGACATCAAACTGATTCAGGGGAATTGAAAGTCCTTTGCCGACAGCCTTGATATAGGCTTCTTTGCGAGTCCAGCAGGTGAAAAAAGCGCGGGGTTGGAGATGTTCTGGGAGCGAACGCAACACAGTATTTTCTAAGGGTGAAAAAAACTTTTCAGCAATCTCCAGACAAGGAAATTTGGGATTGATACCTTCAATATCGACACCAATATCTCGATTTTTGGTAATAGCAATTAGAGCCATGTTCCCTGAGTGAGACAAATTGAAACGGACGGTATTTCCCCCTTGGGCGGCGATGAGGAAAGGTTTGCCGTAGGGATTGTAGTCAAAGCGCAAAATGTGAGAATTTATGTTAAGATAGCGACTCAGAATCGCTCTCAGCGCGCCACGACTGACAATAAATTGCGATCGACCTTTTGCAAACCGAAAACCCTCAGCTTTTGTCCGCTCGTCGGTAGAGAGAGTCTGTTGTAAACTCTGCAAGCAAGATTCTGTTTGAGCTAGAGAGACGCGCCAAACATGAATTTCGCCCAGATCCAATGTCAAGTCTTGCGGTGGAGAATTCCACGAATCAAAAGCAGTAATCATGTATTTATAGCCTTTCTCAGTAACATGAGGTGCTCTGGCGGGCATAGGGCATAGGGCATAGGGCATCAGTTGCGATCGGTGTGTACCTCATTTTATTGAGAATTGCTATATCTTCTTTTCTGAGTCACCTCATCTAGCATTCGCAGAAACAGGCATCTTGCCTGTTCTACTTTTAGAAACAGGCAAGATGCCTGTTCTACAACAGATGAATTTCAATGGCAAGAATTAATAAATCCAGCTTTGTACAACTTTTCCCGCTAATTGCTGTCCCAACCAAGGCGTATTTGCCGATCGCGACTTCAGACTTGACCCGTCAACAGTCCAACTCATTTTCGGGTCGAACAAAATCAACTCAGCAGAGACTCCCCGTGCAACTATGGGGGGGGTTTGTCCGAGACAAACGGCAGGGCCTGCGCTCAAAACTCGCCACAGTTCTAAAGCCGAAAATTCCCCTGTTTCTACCAGTCCGTGCCACAGTAAAGGCAAAGCTAATTCCAAGCCGATCGCCCCGGGCGGACTATCAGCAAAAGCCACAGTTTTCTCCTCATAAGTATGCGGATTGTGGTCGATCGCGATCGCATCAATTACGCCATCTTTCACAGCTTGAATCAGCGCTAATTGGTCGCTGAGATTGCCCAACGGCGGTTCTAGGCGTAAATTCGGGTCGTAGGGCAACGAAGCAGTCAGAGCATTTTTCCCGCCGGAATCTTTAGAGTTTCCTGAAATTGCCCCGACATTCAACAGCAGGTGCATCCAAGTCACACTCGCAGTCACCGGCAAACCCCGCGCCTTGGCATCCCGAATCAATTCCACGCTGCGCGCCGTAGAAACGCGCATAATGTGCACCGGAGTGCCCGCAGATGCCACCAACTCCAGAATTGCAGCCAAAGACGCAGTTTCCGCACTCGCCGGAATTCCAGGCAAACCCAAGCGCACCGACATCGCACCCTCTCTCACCGCGCCATTTCCTGCCAAAGTTCGATCGCACGGCCACAAAGCCACAGATTTGCCCAAAGGCTTGATATACTCCAGCAAACGCCTCACCAGAGCCGGATTAGACAGCGCCAAACCGTCTGCAAAACCCACCACAGCACAGGAGGCCAGCTCGCCCAACTCGGCCATCTGCTGCCCTTTAACGCCCGCTGTCAGCGCTCCCCAAAAATACAAGCGGGGCAGCCCGGGCGACAAATTGCGGATATGTTGCTGCAACAAAGCTAAACCGGCCAAATTGTCAACAGGTGGCGAGGTATCCGGCAAAATCGCCACTCGCGTAAAACCCCCAGCCGCCGCAGCCTGCATCAAAGATTCGAGCGTTTCCCGCTCCTCAAAACCCGGTTCTCCGCTGTGACTGTAGATATCAGTTAACCCCGGCCCCAAAATCAGTCCCTGGCAATCCCGCACTTCCGTGTCAGCGGGAAACTCAGCAATTTTTTCCTCAACTGCTTTGATATCACCTTCAGCAATCAGAATATCAGCGATGCGATCGCTCCCTGAAACTGGATCTAGCACTCGTACATTTTGTAGCAGTTCGCGACTCATAACTTAAGATTTAAATATATTGAAGAATAAAGTTCGGCAACGGATTCTGTAATGGATGTAACGGATGGATGGAAGATGGAACCGCGAAGACGCGTTAGGCGAAGCCGCGCGTAAGCGCTAGGACACGAAGGAAGAAGGAAGAAGGAAGAAGGAATAAAAGCAAGGGTTTTAGTAATTAAGAACGTCCTAACCCTCTTGGCAGTTGCTATAAAAATTAAAACATTTTTTAGGCGGGTACTCGTAGCGGTGGGCAGTGGTGTTAACTTAGGCCTAAAAGCTTGGATAAATTTCGCTTTGACACGAGTCTCGATCCCCCTAAATCCCCCTTAAAAAGGGGGACTTTGAGAAGGCTTCTTTTCCCCCCTTAAGAAGGGGGGCTAGGGGGGCTCGAAGGCCTAATCGTCAAACAGCAGACCGGTAATACGTCTACGGGTTCGCGCCCAGCACTTTACTAATTACAGTGCTCCTGCGGCTGTTTGGTCAAAAACGCCGCCGCTCAAATGAGTTGTCACATTCATCGCCTGCAATACCGGCAAACCATCGGGGCCGTGGGGATAATCAATCACGCTAACGGCTCCGTTTCCTTGTTTGAATTTCCAGAAATGTTCGGGTTCCAAACCGAATAGGTGGCAGAGAATTGCTTTGTTAATGGCATCGTGAGCAACGACAATCCCAGTACCAGAAACAGATTGTACTATTTCTCGCCAAGCTGCGATCGCCCGAGTCCAAACGTGCTGCAAATTCTCTCCTTCGGGCATTTGCACTGTTTCAGGAGATGTTTTCCATTCCTGTAGCAAACCCGGATAGGATTCTTCTATTTCCGATTCAAACTTTCCTTCCCAAAGTCCGTGGCTGATTTCTCTTAGCTCATCGCGGAGTTCCAGTTGCAAACCGCCGTGATATTTGAGAATAATTTCTGCAGTTTCTTTCGGGCGCAGCATCGAACTGCTGATCGCAAAATCTAATTTTACATCCTTGAGGAATTCTGCTGCTCGCCTGGATTGTTCGCGGCCGTTATCGTTGAGAGGCACGTCAATCTGCCCCTGAAATTTACCTGCTTTATTCCAGTCGGTTTCGCCGTGACGCACCAGCAACAAGCGCGGGCCTTGGTGTCCGTCCCTCGGTTTGGGGAAAATTTCCCCGGTATGGGAAGTTAAATTCACCGACTCTAATTGAACTGCAACTTTCTTTTTTTGCTCTCCTGCTTCGTCCTTACTCACAGGGGAAGTTCCAAAATTAATGATGCTAATTCCGCAATTTGACTGTTGAATTGATTGGTAGTAATCCGGGGTAATTTCCGACGCGGTGGCGATGAGAGCCCGGTTGATTCCGTTGTGACCTATTACTAGAATTGTGCCGTCTTGGTGGCGCGATAAAAGTTCTTGCCAAAAGTGTCGGGCGTTAGCAAAAATTGCCAATACGGGAAAGTGTTCGATTTCTCCGTCAGCAGATGGCAGTTTCATGGAAAATTTGTCTGGCTGTTTTTGCCACTGCTGATATGCTTCGGGGAATTTGTCGATCGCATCTTGGCGCAGCATTCCTTCCCACAGAGGCAAATCGATTTCCATCAAATTATCAGTTGGCTGGAGTTGTGGCGGATTTGTCAAGCGCGACAGGATGATTTCCGCTGTTTCTTTTGCTCGTTGCAGGGGACTGGTATAGGCGGCATCAAAGGCGATACTGCTGAGTGTGTCGCCTACTTGCAGGGCGGTGTTGCGGCCTGCTTCGGTCAAAATCGATTTATCCAGGCGGCCTTGGATGCGGCGTTCTTGATTGTAGGTACTTTTGCCGTGACGGACTAAGATAATGCGAGTCATTCGATTTTAGATTTTAGATTTTAGATTTTAGATTTAGCCTGCTACCCCGCTGCGGTTGCGCCGTGCGGATATTACCTCATACATCGCGGGTGTTTATGCCGCACTACTCGTGTAGGGTGCGCCATAAGCACCGTTGGGCTAAGGTGTGAACCTTATGTATACATGGCGGAGCGAGGATTTGTGGCGTAAGTCTTGTTGAGGCGAGTCAAAAAGATGAGCCAGTGAAATTTTACCAGTTGTCGGGATACTCTCGTCTGCAACGACCTATGATTAAAGACGGAAAAGATTTAGCCACGGATTCGCGCGGGACGGAAAAGCAGGAATGACACTGAAGCGGGTTATTTTAGGTATTTTAACGGCGATCGCGATCGCCATGGTCGGTTTATCTTTACTTGCTAGTTGGAATCAGCCGCAAATTCAAAGCCGGCTGGAACTCTACCAGACAAATTTGCTGCTGCACGCCTCGGAGTGGCAAGGAGAAAATAATCAGAGTGCTAATTTAAGTTCGGCGCGCAACAATATTGTCGGTGCAGATCCTTTAAATACGGCTTTGACACAATATCGAGAAGCGCGAGACTCGACTCGCAAAACTCTCGAAACAACTCAATCACAATTTAAAGTAATTGAGTCTGCCATCGCCTCCAAGTCGGCTGATAATACTCTGAATTTGGCTCAAAACAAGGCTTTGTCAGAGTCTATCGATCAACAGTCAGTGGTGCTAAACGAACTTGACTTGCGCTTGGGAATTTTGCAGGCAAGCAGTGGCAAAACTGAGGCGGCTCTCCAAACTTGGACAAATTTAGTTGAGCGCTACAAAACTCAAATAGATTACGATTCTTCGGTGGTAACTGCTCAAGTTTTAACTGGAATTTGGAGCAATCCGGCTCAACTGCTGCCGGATGCCGAGCCGCGCATTCAAAAGTCTTTGGATGGCTGGTTTCGCTATCGCGCTCTAGCTCAACTTTACAAGCTGCAAGAACGTTCTAAAGAGCTGGCGGCGCTGGAAGCAGCAGAGCAAGTAACGGCCCAGCAAGCTGTAGAAAAGTTGGCAATTATAGTTGGCGTTCCGGCGATCGCACTTTGTATTGGCACGGTTTTGCTGGTTGGTTTGACCGTGCAGTGGCTGTTGCAGCGGAAGCAGTTAGATACAGCAGGTTCCGGCCCGGTGTTGGCGCGAAATGCGAGCTTGACTTGGGATGTGCCTTGGGACGGCGAGATTGTTTGGCAGGTGCTTGTGGTCGGCTTTTTCTTTGTCGGGCAAATCTTGATTCCCTATTTGTTGCTGCCTGTTTCTCTGGCTGTTTTAAAACTCAATCCTGCTACTTTTGACCCCCGCGGCAAGGCTTTTTATATCTTTGCTACTTATTTGTTGCTGTCGGGTGGGGGGCTTTCGGTACTGTATTTTTCGGTCAAGTCTTTTTTGCCTTTGCCGGAAAGTTGGTTTCGGATTAATTGGCGGGGAAGTTGGTTTTTGTGGGGTTTTGGCGGCTATTTTGTTGCTTTGCCTTTGGTAGTTTTGGTGTCGCTGATCAATCAGCAATTTTGGCAGGGACAAGGTGGCAGTAATCCGATTTTGCCGATCGTTCTTGAAGGTAGGGACAACGTGGCTTTGGCGGTGTTTTTCGGCACTGCTGCGATCGCCGCTCCGGTTTTTGAGGAAATCGTGTTTCGAGGCTTTCTGCTGCCTTCTCTAACTCGCTATTTGCCTGTTTGGGGGGCGATCGCAGCTTCTGCTTTCTTGTTTGCGGTGGCTCACTTGAGTGTCTCTGAGATTCTGCCTTTGGCGACTTTGGGTGCGGTTTTGGGGTTTGTGTATACGCGATCGCGCAATCTCCTTGCTCCTATGCTTCTCCACAGTCTGTGGAACAGCGGTACTCTCCTGAGTCTGTTTCTTTTGGGCGGCGGCGCGAGTTAATTCGGGTGGTTGTTAATAATTGTGAATTAATCGAGTTTTTTTGAGAGCGATCGTCAGGGCGATCGACTCTTGCCAAAAACAGCACTAGGGTGTTCGGTGCGCCCCTTATATCTAGCCCGGTAAAATAACCCGAATTCCTATAGGGGCGGGTTCACCCTAATCTGTAATATCAGCAACAGATCCAGATCTGCCCGCCCGGGCCCCTCACTTTAGCGGAAAAATAGGGTTTAACATGGAAGTAATATCTTGTCGGCTGATGATTGAGAAACTGATCCGGGCGATCGCACCAAACGGAAGTTGACAATCCGGCTGATTTATAGCTAAATTTTAATTTAGGATGAGGCTTAAACCCATGAGCAATTTGAACAGCCGCAAGTTAGAGGGAACGCCGAGTTGGATGCGTTTCGCACCCTACGCAGCCTTAGGTCTTTTAATATTTTCTTTCAATTCAGGCAGCGAACTCAATTATTTCTTGAGAGGCTACTTGGTGATTCTACAGGCTCAAGTCGGTATAGTTCTGCTGTATTTTGCGATGTCTAAGTTTCGCAAAAACCCAAATAAATGAGTAAAAATTAGTAAGATTACTTATGTCGATCGTTAAACGTCGAGCGCGAAAGTTAAAATAAAAAAAATGGGGAAAGTAAAAATGGTAAAAGATAAAAGCGTAGCAGTTGTGTTAGCTTTCTTTGTTGGAGGTTTCGGAGTTCACAAATTTTATTTGGGCAATAACTTAGCAGGGGTATTATACTTGCTATTTTCTTGGACATTAATTCCGTCAGTGATCGCATTTTTCGATTTTATCGGCCTGCTGCTGATGTCGGAACAAGCTTTTCAGGTACAGTACAATGGCGGAAGCTTGCCGTCTGGGTATGCCCTCAGAGCGGCAAAAGATGTTACTGGGGCGATCGGCGAATTGAAAAAACTTTACGATATGGGCGCAATTACGGCCGAAGAATATGAAGAAAAACGCCAAAAACTGTTGCGAGAATTGTAATTAAGAAGGAAGAAGGAAGAAGGAAGAAGGAAGAAGGAAGAAGGAAGTTCGGCAACGGATTATGTAACGGATGTAACGGATGTAACGGATGGAAGGAAGTTCGGCAACGGATTATGTAACGGATGTAACGGATGTAACGGATGGAAGGAAGAAGGAAGAAGAAAGCCCACTATTAAAAAAGTGGGAGTGACATAAGAAAGTGTGAGAACACAACTATTTAAGGATAAAATAAAGTGTCTCAAGATTTATACTGGCTGCGTCAAACTCCAAATTGGGTGTGGTATGCTTTTATTCCCTACTTCGGCGGATTGGCGATCGCCTATGCAGGCCAAAAGTCAAATATTCGTAGTTGGATGGGATGGGGTGTTGCAATTACTTTAGCAGCACTAGCGGTATCTTCTTCAACTAATTTGGGTACGATCGTGTGGATTGCTCAAATTGTTACTGCTTTTAGTTTGAAAAAGCGCTATCTTATCAAAACCGCACCCAGAGGCATACTGGTTCCTGCAAATGCGACGAATGCCGAAGAACTAGCAAACGTGCGCGGCAAAATAGATATTAACGAGTGTACAAAAGACGATATGGTCAGAATCTTGGGTTTGCCGATCGTCTACGCCAACGATATTGAATCTTTGCAAAACGAAGGCTACATTTTTACCCACGCCGAAGAGTTATCAGAAATAGCCGGAGTTCCCGAAAGCCACGTCAGACGCATCGCCCCGATGATTTGCTTCAGCTACAATTATCAAAAAGAATTGCAGTTTACTTGGAAACGGTTAAACATTCTTTCGCCGGAAGAGTTGATCGCCAGCGGTTTAGATCGGACTGTGGCGGAAAAAATAGTTAGAGAAAGGCAGAGAAAAGGCGCTTACAAATCCGTTGTCGAAGTCAAGCGGCGGACAGGACTGCCTTTTGATTCCTATCGCCATATTTGTTAATTTGCAGTTGTTAGTACGAACAGCTTATGACAACAAAATTAGAAGTTGACCGAGAAGAAGTGTATGATACAGATTACCTCCGATGGGCGGTAGTTGGAAAGGCAGCATTGTCGAATATCGCAGACGCATTCGCAAAGCTTTGAAAGATTCCCCCACTCTCAAACCTATCTTGAAGAGGTGTTGGCTGAATGCTATGCGGATGCAGCAGAACAAGCAACTGCTGAAACTGGATTGCTTGTAGAGACGTTTCCGAAATTATCAAAAAACTGGGTTTAAAACCCCGTCCTTCTAGGACGACTTTTATGTAAACTTTTGTTGTACCACCTCTTACTTTGTGCCAGATGATGTAGCATAAGGTGCGAGGTAAAACAATGCTAGTCTTCGAGTTCAAAGCTTACGGAAAATCAAGCCAGTTCACGGCAGTAGACGAAGCAATTCGCACTGCCCAGTTTGTTCGCAATAGTTGTTTACGCTATTGGATCGACAACAAAAAAGTGAACAAGTACGATTTGAACAAATACTGTGCGGTATTGGCAGCATCGTTTCCGTTTGCTGATGAACTCAATTCGCAAGCTAGGCAAGCTAGCGCCGAACGTGCTTGGTCTGCTATCTCCCGATTCTACGACAACTGTAAAAAAGGAACTCCCGGCAAAAAAGGGTATCCAAAATTCCAAAAAGACTGTCGTTCTGTCGAGTATAAATCGACTGGCTGGAAACTTGCCGACGACAGGAAATCGATTAACTTTAGCGACAAAAAAGGAATTGGCAAGCTCAAGCTAAAAGGTACACGCGATCTGCACTTCTACCAAATCAACCAAATTAAACGGGTTCGATTAGTAAAACGTGCAGACGGTGTATACGTCCAATTCTGTATCGATGTCGATAGAAAGGAAAACACGGAACCCTCTGGCAATACCATCGGACTAGACGTTGGGTTAAAAGAATATTACACCGATTCAAACGGAGTTACGGTGGAAAATCCTAGATTCCTGAGAAAAGGTGAAAAAGTTCTCAAGCGTTGTCAGCGTCGCGTATCCAGAAAAACTAAAGGTTCCAAAAATAGAGGCAAAGCTAGACAGATTTTAGGTAAGCAGCATCTCAAAATAAGTAGACAACGCAAAGATCATGCAATAAAACTTGCACGGTGCGTAGTTCAGTCAAGCGACTTGATAGCCTACGAAGATTTGAGAATCAAGAATATGGTGCAAAATCATTGCTTAGCTAAGTCTATTAACGACGCATCTTGGTATCAGTTCCGCATCTGGCTTGAATATTTTGGAAAAGTATTTGAGCGGGTAACGGTTGCGGTAAATCCGCAATATACCAGCCAAGAATGCTCTAACTGCGGAGAAGTTGTTAAGAAAACGCTGTCCACAAGAACGCACGTCTGCAAGTGCGGGTGTACCTTGGAGAGAGATTTCAATGCAGCCAAAAACATCCTAAGTCGAGGATTGGGTACGGTAGGGCATACCGGAACCTTTGCACTTGATGCAAGTAACGCTTTGGGAGAATCAATCTCTACTTTGGCTGGAGAAATCCTGTCTCAGCAAATTGACTCGTAGATCAAAGAATCTCTGTGGCTTTAGCCCGGAGAGTGTCAAGTATCTACACTTCTGTCGAGGTTGTAGATTCTGATTTTCTGCCAGATTTTCTGCCAGATGAGATGATTCAAGGGTAGTATGGCAAAAAACTCGATCGCCTCCTGGTAATTGACATTAAATGCACGGGCTGGCAAAAATCTCCCCCAGAAGGCGGGCTCAGCGAAATTATAAAAAAAGTATTTATCCTCTTGACATTTACACAAAAAAATGATAATTCAGTATATTGTGAAACTCCTACTTTTCCCTAGCATCAACTCCAAGCCCGGGTAAGTTTTCAAGAATCTACCTTAAATATCAGTGGTAAGCTATCTGAATTATTATTGAAATGCAAAACGACACAATAGTAGCAGTACCGCTAACATCAAATTATGTCTGACTCTCCTCCATCCCAAATCTCCCCAGAAGCTGCACCGGAAAGTGCTGCTACCGAAAACCGCAGTGCCAAAACTAGGCAACTGTTGGGCATGAAAGGGGCCGCTAGCGGAGAAACTTCTATCTGGAAGATTCGCTTGCAATTGATGAAACCGATTACCTGGATTCCCTTAATTTGGGGCGTGGTGTGCGGGGCTGCGTCTTCTGGAAACTATGTTTGGAACCTAGAGAATTTCTTGATCGCAGCAGCTTGTATGTTGATGTCAGGGCCGTTGCTGGCCGGGTACACTCAAACTTTGAACGATTTTTACGATCGCGACATCGACGCCATTAACGAGCCCTACCGTCCAATTCCCTCCGGTATCATCTCGATTCCCCAAGTAGTAACGCAAATTTTGGTATTATTAGCCGCTGGGATTGGGGTGGCTTATGCTCTAGACTTGTGGGCGGGTCATGAATTCCCGATAATGACTGTTTTGACTCTCGGCGGCGCATTTCTAGCTTATATCTACTCTGCGCCCCCGCTGAAACTCAAGCAGAATGGCTGGTTGGGAAATTATGCCCTGGGTGCTAGTTACATTGCCCTGCCTTGGTGGGCGGGTCAAGCTTTGTTTGGTACACTAGATCCCACAATTATGATTTTGACCCTGTTTTACAGTTTGGCAGGGCTGGGAATTGCGATCGTCAATGATTTCAAAAGTGTCGAAGGCGATCGGCAATTAGGGTTAAAATCTTTGCCAGTGATGTTTGGCATCAGCACAGCAGCTTGGATTTGCGTGTTAATGATCGACATCTTTCAAGCTGGGATTGCAGGCTACCTGATCAGCATCCACCAAAACCTTTACGCTGTCATTCTGCTGCTGCTGATAATTCCCCAAATTACTTTTCAGGATATGTACTTTTTGCGTAATCCCCTGGAAAATGATGTTAAATATCAGGCAAGTGCTCAGCCTTTCCTGGTTTTGGGTATGCTGGTAGCAGCCTTGGCACTGGGTCATGCGAGTTAAGCAGAGTTTTGAGGTTTGAGTTAAAAAATTTTGAATTCAAAAAATCTAATTCACTTCTCAAAAAAATACCAATCTCTGCAGCGTTAAGAAAAGTTTTGAATTTTGAATTGTGAATTAAAAACTTTTTAATTCAAAAAATCTAATTCAAGGCAGCGTGTTATTCAAGAAAAAATGTCGAATTAAAAATTAAGAATTTAAAAAGGCTAGCTTTTTTAATTTTTAATTTTTAATCGGACTTGATGAGGTTTGAAGGTCTGAACGTGGCAGAATTTTTCTCAAATATCAAAGATACATTGAGCAAAGTCACTAACGCAATAAGCGGTAATTCCGATCGAGAACCGCCGAAGGCTGCGAAGGGTAATAAGCTCAACTCGCCGGAATCGGAGGCGGAATTTTCTACACGGACAAGGGATGAGCGAGCGGAGTATGTGGTATCAGAAGATGCTGCACCTCTAGAAGAGTCAGAATATTTAGACTCAGAATATTTGGAGTCAGAATATTCTGACTCAGAATATTTAGAGCCAGAATACGCTCGATATCCAATAGTCAAGCGCGATTGGGAAGGGTTGAAGCGCTTAATCGCTTGGTTGGAAATTGAACCTCAAGTTACTAGCTTGCAAACCAAGGGAAAAGAATTGCTGCAGCCGGGATTAAGTTTGGGGGGAACTAAATCACCCCAAAAATCCGATCGTAGCAAATTGCCGGAAAAGAGGGCATCGCAGAACACCGAACTGCAGAAACATACGGAACTACAGGAAATTAGCGCACCGCAGGAAATTAGCGCACCGCAGGAAATTAGCACACCGCAGGAAAATAGGGCACCGCAGGAAAATACTAAAAAACGGATCTCCCGCCGCCCTAGATTTTGGATAAGTTTAGGTGTTGTCAGTATAGGCGGGGGCGCTTTAATCTACGGTTTATGGATTTTGTACGCCTTAGACAAAGGTTTGCCGGATGTTAACGATTTGTCAGCCTTTAACCGCGACGGAACGCTGACAATTAAGGCAGCAGATAATACGATTTTGTTGCAGTCGGGGCCTGCAACCAGAGATAAACTGAAACTTAAAGAAATTCCCGAACAGTTGGTTAAAGCTTTTATTGCCATAGAAGACCGCCGTTTTTACAAACATCGCGGGGTGGATTATCAAGGTATTGTGCGCTCCATTGTTTCTAATTTGATAGAAAGAGATGTAGTGCAGGGTGGCAGTACAATTACGCAACAATTGGCTCGCGTTGTTTTTCTTAATCAGGAAAGAAGTATTAGGCGGAAAGTCCGGGAAGCTCTTTTAGCTCAGAAAATAGAGCGAGAGTTGAGTAAAGACCAAGTTTTAGAACGGTATTTAAATCTGGTTTATTTGGGTTCGGATGCTTACGGGGTGGCAGATGCGGCTTGGGTTTTCTTTAGCAAAACAGTCGATAAATTAACTTTGGCAGAGATGGCAACTTTGGCGGGTTTGCCGCCTGCACCGAGCGAATATTCGCCTTTGGTTAATCCGGATATTGCTAAGAAACGCCGCAATCTTGTGCTGCAACAAATGCAGGAAGCGAAGGTAATTACAGAGGCTGAGGCGAAGCAGGCGATGGCGCAACCTATTGCGGTTAAACCAAGTGCGCCGAAGCGATTTAAAGTAGTCGCGCCTTATTTTGCTAGTTACATTCGGAAGGAATTGCCGCGCTATGTTTCTCAGGATGCTTTGGAAGCTGGCGGCTTGACTGTTGAGACGACGGTGGATTTGAAGTGGCAGAAAATAGCGGAACAGGTTGTTAAAAATGCGATCGAAGTTGATGGCAGCCGTCAGGGTTTTGAACAGGCCGCTTTAGTTTCTATGGACACTAAGACTGGGGAAGTTAAAGCCCTGGTAGGAGGTGGAAATTTTAAGGAAAGTCAATTTAATCGCGCTACGCAGGCTTTGCGGCAGCCAGGATCGACGTTTAAAGGGTTGGTTTATGCCGCGGCGATGGCGGCTGGTTTTTCTCCCTATGACGGTTACGAAGACGAACCAATTATTATCGACGGCTATCAACCGAATAATTATGGCAAAAAATTTAGCGGTTGGCGATCGATGTCTGATGCTTTGACGCGTTCGGTGAATGTCGTAGCTGTGAAGGTGTTGATGGATGTGGGCTTTGAACCGGCGATCAAATTAGCCCACGATATGGGAATTAAGTCGAAATTGAGTCCGATTTATTCGCTGGCTTTGGGTTCTTCGGAGGTGAATTTGCTGGAGTTAACCAATGCTTACGGTACTTTAGCCTCGCAAGGGAATTTTATTGAAGCCCACGGAATTAAGCGCGTGATTAATCAGCGGGGAGATGTGATTTATCAGGCTAATTTTAAACCGAAGCGGGTTTTGGATAAGGATAGTGCTGCGATTACTACTTGGATGTTGGAGGGCGTTGTGCAAGACGGTACGGGGGGGCCTGCTGCTTTAAACGATCGCGCTGTAGCAGGCAAAACTGGTACTTCGGAAAACGTGCGGGATTTGTGGTTTATTGGTTACATTCCGCAGGTGGTGACTGGCGTTTGGTTGGGGAATGATGACAATTATCCCACCTGGGGAACTAGCGGTACGGCGGCTTACAATTGGCGCGATTTTATGAGTCAAGCTGTTAAGGGAATGCCGGTTGAGAAGTTTCCGAAGTTGCCGGAGTTGGAGGGCCGCAAAGGCAGTATTAAGGCAAAACCGGTGGAGCCTAAGAGGATTATTCGGGGGATGATTGTGAATGAGGATGGTGCGATCGTACCTTACAATCCTAATCCTGAACCGAAGTATTACCCACCGCAAGAGCCTGCTTATCAAGAGCCTGCTTATCAAGAACCTGCTTATCAAGAGCCTGCTTATCAAGAGCCTGCTTATGAAGAACCTGCTTATCAAGAACCGGGATATTAAGCTATCGGTTTGGAGTAAGGAGTTTACTGATTTTTCAAGTGCTTTAGCCTCACCATAAAAAAGCCGTCCATGTGATGTCTGTGGGGCCAAACTTTCACCCATCCTTCGGGTGATGGCTGTACGGGTAAATCAATTGTTGGCAGTTCTATTTGCCAGTGAGGATTGCTGTCTAAGAACGATCGAATAACTGTTTCATTTTCCAAGGGATGAATCGTGCAAGTTGCATAAACTAATACGCCGCCGGGCTTGACAAATGTCGCTGCATTTGCTAACAATTCCGATTGCAGTTGAGATTGTTGTTGAATGTTTTCGGGCGTGTGATGCCAGCGGGCGTCGGCGCGGCGGTGGAGGGTTCCGAGGCCAGAACAAGGTGCGTCTAGTAAAACTCTGTCTGCAAGGTTAACAAACTCTGGGAAATGGCGGCTGTCTCCGGTATGAATTTTAATGGATTTCATCTGGAGTCTGTCTGCATTTTCTTTAAGTTTTTTGAGTCTGCTGGCGGTTTTGTCGCAGGCATAAATTGTGCCTTCATCCTGCATTAATTCGGCGCTGTGGGTGGTTTTTCCCCCCGGCGCGGCGCAGGCGTCGATGATAGTTTCCCCTGGCTGGGGCCCTAGTAAATGGGTGACTAATTGAGCGCTGCTGTCTTGGATTGTCCACCAACCTTCGCTGTATCCGGGGAGGTTTTGAATAGCGCCGATGCTGCCATTTAGTCTTAAAGCTTGGGGCAAGTTGGGGATTCTGCTAGTTGAGATGTTGTGGGCTTTGAAGGCACCTTCGATTTGGGCGATCGAGCTTTTTAAAGGATTGATTCTCAGGTGGATTGTGGGAGATTGGTTGAACCATTCACAGAGTTGTTCGGTTTCGGTTTCGCCTATTTGTTCGATCCACAATTTCACCAGCCATTCGGGGAAACTGTGGATAATTCCTAGGCGTTCAACGGTTGATTTATAATTAGTAACTGTTAATGGGTTTAAGTTGTTATCTGTTAAACGGATGTATTGGCGCAACAAACCGTTGACAAAACTGCTGAGTCCTGAAAATCCGTTTTCTTTGGCTAGTTGAACGGTGGTGTTGACGGCGGCGGAGGGGGGAATCTGGTTGAGATATTCGAGTTGATATAAGCCTAAATGTAGGATGGTGCGAAGTTCGGGTGGTTGTTGGGAGGATTTCTTTGTGGCTAGTTTGTCGATGATGAAGTCGATCGATCGCATTCTCCTGACGCTACCGTAAACTAATTCTGTCACTAAACGCCGATCGAGGTCGTTGAGTTGAGAATTGCCGAAAGCGCGATCGAGTGCGGCATCTGCGAATGCACCGCGGCGGTGGACTTCGCGGAGTGCGAGAAATGCTATTTGGCGGGGATTTTGCATGGGGAATTGTTGATATGTCAAGTTATTATAGGTTGTTTGAGGATTGAAAATAAAAAATAGAAATCACGGCGATTGAAATCGCATCTATACAAACAAAGATAAGACGGCGATTGAAATCGCGCCTATACAAACGATATCCGCCTCTGCAGACGGAAGAAAATAACCCGGTTTTAACCGCCCGGTCTTTTTTGTTCAAATTTCGTCGGGATTGATGCCCATTTCTCGCAATTTCTCGGAAAGGCGATCGGCTTTTTGCTGTGCTAACTCTTTATCTTGCCGTTCTTGTTCCATTTGTTGCTGTGTTAGTTCCATTTGTCGCTGTGCTGATTCCTGTTGTCTTGACAACTCCACATAAGACAAAAACTTCTGTCCATCAGGCCGATAAATTTCCAAGTCTCCCGATGCAGTTTGAAAACGGATCTGCAAACGCGGACTCACCCAACCATCCATTAATTCAATATAGTTGAGTTTTCCATCAGAACGCAGCCAACCAATTAATTCATTATCCTCTGGACTGTAGACATAATATTCTTCGACTCCATAATCCTGGTAGAAATTAAACAGCTTAAACAGTGCTCCGATTCGATTTCCAGGCGAGAGGATTTCAAAGACAACTTGCGGGGCGATATTATCTTCAAGCCACTGTTGGTAGGAACCTCTGTAACCTTTCGGCCTGCCAAACACTACCATCGTATCAGGTGCTTGGCGAGTTTTGTTATCGCCTTCGGCGGGATACCACAGCAAATCACCTGCTACAAAGACATTTTCGTTGTCTTTGTATAAGGCATCTATTCCGCCTTGAATGGTGACAATTAGTTCAAACTGTTTGGTATTGTCAGACATGGGTTTTCCGTCGCTGTCTGGGTAGATGATTTCTGCTGAGGTTTTAGTGGGAATTGTTGCGGTCATGGGGATGAGTCCTTTGCTAGTATCATCAATTTCTATTTTATATCTATTTTATAGGACTTACGCATGGGGTCCAAAAACCTGTTTTTTTTACGAAAATACTTCGATCGTACTCGAAGATTAGGTAAAAAACCCGGTTTCTTTGTCGGAGTGCGTAAGTCCTGTTTTACTTATTCTGGTTTTGTTGACACCAATGGTTCTAATAAATTGCGTTCTTCTATGGCAAGTTCTAGCAAAACTCGTCTGTCGCCCTTGGTTTCCTTATAGCGGACTGCCGCATTCAGCAGGCGGATGGGAATTTTGAATTCATCGTACTTGCTGGTTAGTTCTTGCCACAATTCTAACCAAGTGCGTGCGGCTTTGTCGCTTACCATTTCTGACATTAGCGCGGGGATGTTTCGCACAATTCCCTGTCCTAAGACTGAGAGATATTCGTGTTTTTCGTAAACTGCAATTAGGCTGGTGATACGAGTTTGAGTTATCGTTCGAGCGTGGGCGATCGCGAATAGGTTTTTGATAATTAACTTAGCATCATCTGCCTCAGCTTCATCGCCTGGTTCTAGGCGGTGGAATGCGTCGTCTAAGGCGGCGATGCCTTCATCCCAGCGATTCAATCCGAGAATGGCAATGGCACGGTTGAAAAAGACAGATGAATGTTGAGAACCCAGTTCGATCACTTTGTCGCAAGATATTAAAGCTTCTTCATAGCGGCCGAGATTATCCAGCGTCCAGCCTCGGCTAAACCAAGCCCACTCATAATTGCTGTCAAGTTCGATCGCCCGATCGTAAGATACTAAGGCTTCTTCATAGCGTTTGAGGTCGTCGAGTACATGACCTCGCTGAACCCAATCCCACTTATCATTGGGGTCAAGTTTGATCGCCTGATCGTAAGATACTAAGGCTTCTTCATAGCGTTTGAGGTTGTTGAGTACATAGCTTCGCCACCTCCAAGCAGACTGATTATTGGCATCAAGTTCGATCGCCCGATCGTAAGATACTAAGGCTTCTTCATAACGTTTGAGTGTGTCGAGTAAAAGACCTCGAAGAAACCAAACCAACTGATTATTGGCATCAAGTTCGATCGCCCGATCGTAAGATACTAAGGCTTCTTCATAGCGTTCGAGGTTGTTGAGTACATCCCCTCGGTTAACCCAAGCCCACGGCTCATTCTCGTCAAGTTCGATCGCCCAATCGTAAGATTCTAAGGCTTCTTCATAGCGTTCGAGGTTGTTGAGTACATCACCTCGCATACGCCAAGCCCACTGATAATTGGTATCTAGTTCGATCGCCCGATCAAAGGATTCTAAAGCTTCTTCATAGCGTTTGAGGTTGTCGAGTACATCGCCTCTGCTAGCCCAATCCCACGGATCATTGTCGTCAAGTTCGATCGCCATATCAAAGGATTCTAAGGCTTCTTCATAGTGTTTGAGGTTGTGGAGTAGATAACCTCGCTTAGCCCAATGCCACGGATCATACTCGTCAAGTTCGATCGCCATATCGTAAGATTCTAAGGCTTCATCATAGCGTTTAAGACTTTCGAGTACATCGCCTCGATTCGCCCAAGCCCTCGCATACTTGGACTCAATTTCAATAGCTTTTTCTAAACATTCCAAAGCTTCATCGTAGCGTTCCAGGCTATTTAAACAGCGTCCCTTTTCTACCCAATCCTTTGCCTCGCCGCGACTTGCTACCAATTTTTCCGCATATTCTAAAGCCGAAACATAGTCTTTCTGTTCAATACAATTTTCAATTTCATCAAAATAAGCCTTCAGACGCGGGTCTTCCTCATTTCTCTCAATAGCCTCCAGCGCCCGCGTATAATATTCTCGTTCCATCACAGCATCAGGTGGAATCGGTTTCAAACCTTGCCTATACATAAAATGACTTTCTTTCTCCGCCCAATCAACATCCGCCATCCTCAATCCCAATCGCTGCTGCAACTCTTGCCGCGTATACCAAACCCGGATAAAATCGACAATTAATCGAATCGGTTCATTTCGCTGCTTCTTTACCTCCAGACAAAAGCGCATCAATGGTTCCCGCAATTCATACCACGATTCCCGTCCTATTTCCTCTGTTTTGACATAACCCTTATCTCGCAAATCTTTAAGTTGGCTAGATACAGTTCGCTGCTCAATAAAACAGCGTTTAGCAATTTGTTTTACTGGTGCGGCACCACCTCGATCGCACAAAAAATCAACAATCTTTCGCTGCTGATTTGATAGATATTTCATCCGATCCTGATAGTAGGGCGTGAGGCTATCCAGCATTTCCATGAACGGTTCTACCAATTTATCGAGCGATTCAGGAGTCATCAGAAAAGCCGAAAAAACAATGTAGACGCGAGGACTGCCACCAGAAAGGTAATGCACAACTTTAATGCGATCGCGCCCTGTTGGACTTTGAATAAAATATGCTAAATCAGTATTTCCTTCTAACTTGGCAATATGATTTAATAAAGCTACAGCATCATCCAGCTTAAACTCATCTAATTCATGTAAATCAAAAAAATCATAAAAAGGATTATTAGAGAGCTTGACTCCATCAAACAAGCTTTGTGATGTTGCCAAAATTGTCAAGAATGAATAATTTTGAATATACGCCCTCAACTGCTTCTGCCCGAAATCCCCCAAGCCGCTAAACACGTCCTCTAAATTTTCGACAATCAACAACAGCACCCGCTTGCCAACAAAGTCTCTCAGCAATTCAGCGGCCTTAAATTCAGCTTGCTCCGGCGACAAATCATAAAGCTTTTCAACATCATCATGTAACTGAGCTTCATATTCTGGCTTATATTCTTTAGCAAGTGCCCGGAATATTCCCCGCAATAAATCCAAAAAAGACGCAATCCCCCATTCCTCTTCCTGCAGCCACGCAATTAGCAATTTATCCCGCAAATCTTCCATGTTGTATACGCGGTGATAAATCAGGGAAACCAAGTGCGTTTTGCCAATGCCGCGCGGCCCTATTAGTAGTTGAAAATGCTTGTTATCTGTTAGGGCGCTCACCCGAATTAGCTCTACTAAACGTTCTGCCAGTGCGTGACGCTGTACTAAGATAGCTTCCAGGGTTTCTGGGGTCATCAAGCTAGGAGTAAATCGAGAGATAAATGTATTTTTCATAATATCTATTGGGTTTAACTGGTTCCCCGGCTGTGCCTGGGAACCTATATCTAGAGGCTCTGCCTCGTCGGTTGCAGAGGAAAACAGGAGGCAGAGCCTCCGGATCAGCGTCCCCAGGCAGAGCCGGGAAGGAGAAAATGCTTGTTATACAAGGCTTTTAGAACTTATAAGTCTAATTTACCATAGGTTTAAAAAAAGATACGTCAAGTTTGGTGTATATCCTTGTATATTTTGCAAAGCAGTGTTAGACTGCCTTTAACAAGCAAACAAGCGCCCCTAGGTGGTACTAGAGACGCTCTCAATTGCTTATCAGTTTTCGGGAGCCACTGGCTGCAACCAGTAGGACTCTCATGTTGTTTATGGTCTATATAGACCGAGGATTTGTCATGACTAATTATAACAGCGAACAGCTCAATTTGTTCACCCAGCCGATCGCAGTTTCGGTGGAAATTGGCTGCAATGTTGAACGTGCCGCCGAATTAGTACAACGCTCAAAAAGCTCAATCTACGATCGGCTAAGAAAAAATAAACCCTATCTGCGGCAGGTTCCCACAGGTACGTGGCAAATTTACTCTACAGGCCAAAAAGATGGCTCAATTCTTGTGAATGTTGCCTTCATTTATTCTCCAAAAGATAAGAATTGGAGACTTGCTTGAACTCAAACCTCAAGGCTGCGTTAGTTTAAGTTTAACGCAGCCTTCAGCCTCGTCGGTTGCTGAGGAAAACAGCAAGCAGAGCCTCCAAATCTACGTCCCCAGGCTGAGCCGGGGAACAAGAAAAAATCTGAAAAATATTCCTTAAGACTTGTTACAATACACAAAACTTCATACTTTCCCCAACACTGGATGACCTTTTTCAACGCCTCCGAACCCCTAATCCGCTGCAAACAGGAACATCTCGACGTACAAGACCGCGAAGGCCTGTTGCAACTCCGCTGGCAAATTGGAAATATTACTCTTTTCTCAGGATTTTATACTCGCATCGACCAAACTTTTCTGCTTTGGGGTTTGGTGACAGCGGGGATTTTTTTTACGGCTCAGTTTTTCCCTATCAGTTGGAGCTTTCAGGCGATTCTGTGGTCAACTTTGACTTTAGTTGGCACTGCGGCAATGGCCGTTTTGACTTTGTTTTGGGTAAGAGTCGAGCGAGTTAGCTGGATTCTTTACTCTTGGGCGATTTTGATGATAACTGGTTTGGTTCTGACCGATTGCAGTATTTTTGCCGGTTGGGGAGGTGTGTTGCTGCACCTTTGCGATTTGTGGTTGGGCTTGAGCGCGATCGGCTATTTGTTGACGGGACTCGGTTTGCGATCGCGCACTTTTCTCCTGATTGGACTAACTCATTTATTTAGCATCCCTCTATTAACTTTTGTTGCACCTTGGCAATATCTAACCACAGGAATAATTATGACTGGCTGTTTGTTGTTATTGTCCGAATTGCAGTGGGATATGCGATCGCCGATCGACAATACTTTGCTAAGCGCAGAACAGAAAGAATTTAACAGAATTCAACAGCAACTGCGACAGAGTGGCGCGATTGTATCGGAATAAATCGCAAATGTAAAGAATTCTGTACAATAGCTAACACTTTCCATAAATCGTACACAATAGAAAGATACAGCATCAATAAAAAACCAACTTTAACCAGAACAGGAGTTTTGCTATTTGACCTGTGAATCGCCAACCTAAGGAGAACGGTGTCCGGGAGGCGACTGGCGAACAAATGCTGTACTTGCGACGATAAAAGTTAATTCGGGTTGACAGTAGTGGTTGAAATCAAAATGTGGTGCAGGGTTTTTACCGTTTCCCCTGCTTTGCAGTCTTCTAAGAGAGGCTAAACCCTCTACCAGAACAGCCTGAGGAGATTGGCACAAAATTCGACAGTTGGTCAGGCGGATTTTTGAGTCAGCGTGTTTAATAAAATTGGGAAAATGCTCGCTTAGAGCTTTGCAGGACTTACTATTAAATAAGTCCTGCTTTATGATGGGAAATTTAAATTATCTTTTACTCTGACGTGCCTTTTCGCAATATCTCCCTTACTTCCATTAAAATCTGTCCCAACATATTTTTGCCGCTGCCATCTTTACCGCAACCCCAATAGTAATCACTAGGAGAATTTTCGACTATTTCCTCATCACCAGTAGCGAGTAAAATTTCTCTAATTTCCGGATGAGTGTCAAATTTGCGGAGGACGGCTTTTCTCATGATATCATCTTTTACTTCTTCCCAATCTTTGCGGAGGGGACGAGAGCGATCGCGCCCCATTATCGCCGCTTCTTTCGGCGTTTTTAGCAGACGAATTTGTTTAACATGAGGCGTAGTCGCAAATTTTTGCGATTGAAAGTAATGCTCCGTAGTTGACCAGTATTCTCCATCTAACTCGAAGCCGTGGTCAGAAAAATTAGAGAAACATCCGTAGTCGCCGCGAGTGGTGTAAAAGCCAATCGTCATCACCCGAAATTACCTTTTATAGCTTGGATAAATTTAAAGTAAACTTGATAGAAAGCTAATCCAATTATACAATAATAATGAAAAAACGGAACACTAATTATGCAAATTCACATTCAAACCTTCACTCTTAACAAACGATTTGCCCTGACCATCAGCCGCGGTACAACAGCCCAAAGTACCAATTTATGGGTAAAATTAGCACACGAAGGAATCGAAGGCTGGGGAGAAGCATCGCCCTTTTCCACAGGTTCTCGGCCCCAAACTACCGAAATGCTGTTAACTGCTTTGCAGGAAGTTGCACCGCTGCTAGAAAAGTTTACTCCCTTCGATCGCCAAAAAATCGAACAAGTATTAACAGAGGTCAACTTACCCTCAGCCGCCCGCGCCGGCATAGACATGGCAATGCACGACTGGCTGGGCAAAAAAGCAGGCTTGCCGCTGTGGAAAATGTGGGGATTAGATCGATCGGGCATCGTCCCCACCTCCGTCACAATCGGCATTAATTCCCCGTCTGGTGCAAGAGAAAGAGTGCGCGATTGGTTTGGTAAAGATGCCACAGATCCAGCAAGCATCAAATACCGCGCCGTCAAGGTCAAATTAGGCAATCCCGCAGGAATCGAAGCCGACAAAGCTATGTTAATAGCAGTGCTTGACGAAGCACCAGCTAACCTTAAAATTAGTGTTGATGCTAACGGCGGTTGGAGTTTAAAAGATGCTGCCGAGATGTGTCACTGGCTAGAAAAGTATAAGATAAATTATGTCGAACAGCCGCTTTCACCCCTCGCAGATATGGAGGAATTCTCAGAACTGTACCGTCAATCGCCCCTGCCAATTTTTGCTGATGAAAGTTGCTTTAATAGTTCTGATATACCCAAGTTAGCGCACTGCGTCCACGGCATCAATATCAAAATGATGAAGTCAGGCGGATTGACCGAAGCAATGCGGATGATTCACACCGCAAAAGCCTGCAATTTGCAAGTAATGTTCGGCTGCTATTCAGATAGCGCGATCGCAAATACAGCAGCAGCACAACTTTCACCGCTAGCTGACTATTTGGATTTGGACAGTCACTTAAATTTATTAGACGATCCTTTCACGGGTGCGAGCGTCGAAAATGGGTGTTTGCTGCCAAACGGGCGATCGGGATTGGGAGTGCGGCGAGTTGAGATTGGAGAATAGAAGTAAGTAGGTTGGTGCAAATAAACTTTACCATGTAACCGAATATCAAGCTATCATAAACTTTGCGATTGCTTTCCTTCTCCTTCCGAAAGCTAAAGTTTCACTCACTGCCTCCAGGGTTTATATACTTTCAACATTCATCTACTTACAGTGAACCCATGACTAAAAACTATCCCATCAAAAATGGCCAAGTTGCTATATTGTTCCACGAGGGTATTCTCGGCCGTTCCGGCAAAACAGGTTTAGCCTTTTTGCGCTACAGCGAAGCACAAATTGTAGCAGTAATAGACCGCCAATGTGCCGGACAATCTTTACCTGAATTAACTGGCATTCCTCAACAGGTACCGATAGTTGCTTCCGTTGCAGAAGCCTTGCAATTGGGGCCGGATATTCTGCTAATTGGTATCGCTCCTTCCGGCGGTGGTTTGCCTGCGGAATGGCTGCCAGAAATTAATCAAGCGGTAGCAGCAGGTTTGTCAGTTGTCAACGGTTTGCACGCGAAACTTGCACCTTTGATAACAGTTCCTTTAACCGAAAATCAATGGATTTGGGACGTGCGTCAGGAACCGAAATCTGTGGGTGCGATCGCCTCTGCTGCTGCTGCTAAATTAAGTTGTCGCCGCGTGTTAACTGTCGGCACCGATATGAGCATTGGCAAAATGTCAACCAGTCTGGAACTCAATCGCACTTGCTTGCGGCGGGGTTTGCGTTCCAAATTTTTGGCAACCGGACAAACGGGTTTAATGATCGGAAATGAAGGCATTCCTTTGGATGCAGTGCGAGTTGATTTCGCGGCTGGTGCTGTCGAACAAATGGTGATTAAATTGGGTTCTGAATGCGATATTCTGCACGTAGAAGGGCAAGGTTCGTTATTGCATCCGGGTTCGACGGCGACTCTGCCGCTGTTGCGGGGTTCGCAGCCAACTCACTTAATTTTAGCGCACCGAGCCGGACAAACTAGCATTCGCAATCACCCGCACGTATCGATTCCTAAGTTATCAAAAGTGGTCGAATTGTACGAAATGTTAGCTGCTGCTGCGGGTGCTTTTTCAGGGGGAAAAGTGAGCGCGATCGCCCTCAACACTCATCACTTAAATGAGGCAGATGCGCTGTTAGCAATAGCTGAAGTTCAAGCAGAAACGGGATTGCCTTGTACCGATGCGGTAAGGTTTGGCGCGGAGGTGTTGTTGGAGGCGATCGACAGTTAATGTTACAATTTTATTGGCTTGGTGAATGAGATTTTTTTGATTGACCGCAGAGGACGCAGAGAAAGAGAAGGTAAGAGAGAGAGAATAGAAAGTTTTAATTTTTTTTTTGAAGCGTTAGATGCGAGTACGGCGTATGCACTCCACCGCTAAAAAAACTCAGTTTCTAGGCATGGGAGTGCGTAATTCGTGTTTAAGAAACCGGGTTTTTGCATCCATGACTGGGTATAATAAATAGTCACGAATCGCTGGTTGAGTTTAAAAGTACAATACAAATGAGTGATAATTCTTGTTCATTACCGTCTGAATGCGCCATCCGCCCGGCATCAGCTCAAGACATCAAATCAATTAGAATGTTAGTTTGGAGCGCCCGACTCGATCCAACTCAGTTGCGCTGGGAGCAATTCTGGGTCATCGAATGCGGTGGGGAATTGGCAGCTTGCGGGCAGTTGCGGAACTTTACTGGCGCGCAAGAATTAGGCAGTTTGGTGGTGGCGAAAGATTGGCGCGATCGAGGTTTGGGAAGCTACCTCACAAAATATTTAATTCAACAAGCTACAGAACCGCTATATTTAGAATGTTTGGGAAAGCGGCTCGCATCATTTTATACTCGCTTTGGCTTCGTAGAAGTTTCCGTACAAGAATTGCCGCAGTCGCTTAAATTCAAGTTCGGTTTGTCTCAATTAGCTAAAACTTTATTCAGAATTCCTGTAACAATTATGCAGTATCCAGCAGGTTGTCTATAATTATGACTTTTATGAATTTAAGATTCTGAATTTATGAATGGATTTTAAGTTCGACCTGTTCAATAATTGAATAACAGGGTGCGATCGAGCTGCATCGATCCAAAACTCCTACCGCCTCCTGATATCTGCGTCAATCTCGATCGCCTATTTTCTATGTCTAAAGAGGTAGGTACAAATCAACATCGCATAGGGAGGGCGGGTGAGAGGCGAAGTTTACTTGCTTATATCATAGATGCGCTTACGGGCCCCTAATGGCGCACAGGGTGTCAGAAACCGGGTTTTTAGGGGTTTGGTGCGTAAGTCACGGACTAGATATGTATGGATATTCCGGATTGGGCGATCGAGACGGCGTAAGTTCATAGTTCACTGTTCGCGGTAGTCCAGTTGGCTAAATTGGCACAGCTACAAGCCTGAGCGTTAGGCCCAAACCGTTGCAAAATCGTTGTTTGTAGGTTGGCGAGTGTCATGTGCCAGTACCAGACTCGGAAAGTGGACTGGCGATCGCACCAAAGATATTCGACTCCTGGCAAATTAGTAAATGTAAAGCAAGTGAGTCACAACCCAATCAAAAAATTCAACCCAAAAATTCAACCCAAAAATAAAACATTTTCACAGCAGCAGTAATGCGGAATCAGTCAATCTCTAATGTAGCTAACAACATCTACCCTTGAGGCAAATCCCACCCACTGCTCAACCATGAAATCCTTAATTCAATACCTCGGAATTACTGGATTTATACTACCCCCAACCGCTTCTCAAATCCCCTCAAAATTTCCAAAATTCTTTGCTTTTTATCCTGATAAAACCACGGAAGGCAAGAACAATGAAATATCAAGGCAATCAATCAATCTCAACCGAGGAAATGCAGCCTCTCAAATAGCATAAACAGACAATTACACATCCATATATTTTAACACCACAGGAGTAAATATCATGTTCAACGTAGTAAAAGCTTTCGGATCGATTTTCTCCACCCAAGGATACAGCGGCGCTAACAATATGCTCATCAAAAATTACGTCAACACCAATTTCCACTACTTCAACGAAGAAGCAGTAGTCGATGAATCGATTTACCCGAATCAAACAGGTCGCGTCCGCTTTCAAGGTAGCTGGTGGCCCGCACGTTGCGATCGCCAAATCACCCTAACACCAGGAGACACGGTTTATGTCATCGGCGTTGACAACATCACTCTGTTAGTTTCCCTCGCTCCTGCAGACTAAATCAGAGCATGAGCGACCTGGTAATCAATCTCAACCAGGAAATGCTATTTTTCAAAGAGCATAAATAGGCGATAAAACTTCGATATATATTAACACAAAAGGAGTCAACAAAATGTTTAACGTAATAAAAGCTTTCGGTTCTATTTTTTCTACTCACACCTATAGCACAGAAAAGAATCTCTTAATGGATAACTACATCAACACCAATTTCCACTACTTCAACGAAGAAGCAGTAGTTGATGAATCGATTTACCCGAATCAAACAGGTCGCGTCCGCTTCCAAGGTAGCTGGTGGCCCGCACGGTGCGATGGCCAAATCACACTCACACCGGGAGACACGGTTTATGTCATCGGCGTTGACAACATCACTCTGTTAGTTTCCCTCGCTCCCGCAGACTAAATCAGAGCATGAGCGACCTAGTAATCAATTTCAACCAGGAAATGCTACTTTTCAAAGAGCATAAATAGGCGATAAAACTTCGATATATATTAACACAAAAGGAGTCAACAAAATGTTTAACGTAGTAAAAGCTTTCGGTTCTATTTTTTCTACTCACACCTACAGCACACAAAACAATCTCTTAATGGATAACTACATCAACACCAATTTTAACTACTTCAACGAAGAAGCAGTCGTTGATGAATCGATTTACCCGAATCAAACAGGTCGCGTCCGCTTCCAAGGTAGCTGGTGGCCTGCACGGTGCGATGGCCAAATCACCCTCACACCGGGAGACACCGTTTATGTCATCGGCGTTGACAACATCACTCTGTTAGTTTCCCTCGCTCCCGCAAACTAAATCAGAACTCGATCCAAACTGTCTAACTTTTCACACCCCGATCTGATTTCGGCAGGGTTTATTTCAATAGACCCTGCCTTTAGTATGCTTAAATAAGTTGAGACACATACTAACCATATTTAAACCAGTGAACTTTCAATCAGTCATTGCCACCTTAAACAAATTCTGGAGCGATCGAGGATGCCTGATCGCCCAATCCTACGACACAGAAAAAGGTGCAGGAACCATGAATCCTCACACCTTTCTCAGAGCAATTGGCCCCGAACCTTGGTCTGTCGCCTACATCGAACCCTGTCGCCGCCCCACCGACGGACGCTACGGCGAAAATCCCAACCGTTTCCAACATTACTATCAATATCAAGTTTTAATTAAACCCTCTCCTCCCAACATTCAAGACATCTATTTAGACTCCCTCAGAGCATTAGGAATTAGCCCTGAAGACCACGACATTCGCTTCGTAGAAGACAACTGGGAATCGCCTACCCTCGGAGCTTGGGGCGTCGGCTGGGAAGTCTGGCTCGACGGCATGGAAATTACCCAATTTACCTACTTTCAACAGTGCGGTAGCATTGACTGTCGCCCCGTCTCCATTGAAATTACCTACGGACTAGAACGCCTCGCAATGTATCTCCAAGAAGTCGATGCGATGACAAAAATTCAGTGGAAAGATGGCATCACTTACGGCGACGTTCACCTGCAAGGAGAAATAGAACAGTGTACTTATAACTTTGAAGCTTCCAATCCAGAATTGCTGTTTACTCTATTTGGATTGTACGAGCAAGAAGCAGAACAATTGACAAAAAAAGGATTGGTTTTGCCGAGTCTTGATTATGTGTTAAAATGTTCTCACACTTTCAATTTACTCGATGCTAGAGGTGTGATTTCGGTAACGGAAAGAACGCGCTACATCACAAAAATTCGCAACTTGGCGCGGCGAGTTGCTCAGCTTTATTTAGAACAGCGCGACAAGCTGGGTTTTCCTTTAGAAAAAGCTGTAAAAGTTTGAGTTGGAGTTGCTGGGGCGGGCATTTTGCCTGCCTTAAGAACGGGCAAGATGCCCGTTCCACAAAGAGTGAGTTAAATTGGGGAGTGGGCATATTGCCTCCCTCAAGAACGGGCAAGATGCCAGTTCCACGAAAGCCATATTTTTTATTAATTAAATGCCTAATTATTCGGAAAATAATACAGAAACACATCCTCAACTGCGAATTGATAATGTTAGTTTGAAAACACCGATCGCCTCAAGTCATTTGTTGGAAAATATATCATTTCAGGTAAACAAGGGATCTCGCGTGGCAATAGTTGGCCCTTCAGGTGCGGGGAAAACAACGCTGTTGCGGTTGCTAAATCGGCTCAGCAGTCCCACCAGCGGCTCGATTTATCTGGAAAATACAGAATATCGCCAAATACCTGCGATCGAACTCCGCAAACAAATCACCCTCATCCTGCAAGAATCGAAGCTTTTGGGAATGTCGGTGCGAGAAGCATTGGCTTATCCTTTGAAGCTGCGGGGCGTGACTTCATCAAACATTGCAGAGAGAATTAGCGGGGCGATCGAACAACTGCACATACCCCAAGAATGGCTCAATCGCACCGAATTGCAGCTTTCCACAGGCCAAAAACAGCTTGTGGCGATCGCCCGCGGCATCATCCTGCAACCAAAAATCTTGCTTTTAGACGAGCCCACATCCGCCCTAGACGCAGGAAAAGCCGCCCACCTTTTGCAAGTATTGACACAGCTAACAAACGGCCAAACCACAATTGTAATGGTCAACCATCAATTAGAATTAGCCGAGCAATTTAGCACGCGAATTCTGCATTTACAGCGCGGAAAGCTGATCGAAGATTTGCCCTCTCATCAAATAAATTGGGTGCAACTGCGGCAAAATTTAATCCAAGCAGAAGCAGAAGCCCAACAAGAATGGTGAACCAGCTAAAAAATATTTTCTGCGACTAGATACGCGGTGGAAATCCCAGAACCTTTTTCTCAAGTTGCGCTTAAGGCTGCTTGAATCTCTCTGAGAGATGCGATTGCACTTGTATTGGCTTGGTTTAACCTCTGCTTGCGTAATTCATTTGGATGTTTTAACCGCAGAGGGCGCAGAGGGCGCAGAGAAAGAGAAGATAAGAGGGAAAGAGAGAAGTTTACAAATTGCTGAGGATTGCTAGAGATACAGTCAGATATTAGCTTTGGGAATGTTGTTTAATGTTGGCATTTGTGCTTTTACGCTAAATCGCTACTGCGGAATTAAACCCATTTTTTGATAAAGTGGCCGGACTAAGTTTTTTAAAGCTGGCAACTGTTTGGTAAAAACTATGGAGCCTAAAACACAAATTATACCTCCAATGATAACTGTATTGGGAGCGCCGATATAATTTGCCACTCCGCCAGCAACTAAATTCCCAAACGGTGTCACTCCAAAAAATGCCATCGTGTATATGCTCATCACTCTTCCGCGTTTGTCGTCTTCCACAATTGTTTGCAAAAATGTGTTTCCTCCTGCAAATTGCAAAATGAAACCAAACCCAACGAACAACATCATGATTAATGACAGCCACAAGACGCGGGACAAACCAAAACCTATCAGTCCACATCCCATAATTGCCGGTGAAATCGCAATCCATTTGCCGAGGCCAACGACACTTTTGCGCGAAATCAAATAAATCGCCCCGCCAAAGGCTCCGACTCCCGAAGCAGCCATCAAAAAGCCGAGGGTTTGTGCGTCGCCGTGCAGAATTTTGGTGGCAAAAATTGGGACTAAAACTGTGTGTGACATTCCCGCAAAACTTACTAAGGCTAATAGCAGTAAAATTGCTCGAATCGGGGGAAACCCGAAGGCATAAACGAATCCTTCTTTTAATCTTTGTAAGGGTTTGGTATTAGTTGCGGCAATTTTACGGGCTTTGATCTGCATCGCTAATAAGCCTGCAATTACAGCAATGTAGCTGAGTCCGTCAATGAGAAAGCAATAACTTGGGCCGACTGTAGCTATCAGCAAACCTGCAATTGCTGGGCCGATTAATCTGGCGCCGTTGAACATGGAAGCGTTGAGGGCGATCGCATTTGCTAAATCTTCTTTCTTTTCTACAAGTTCCGGCACAAAAGCTTGCCGTGCCGGCGCGTCAAAGGCATTAATTGCGCCTTGAAAGAAACTCAGTACCAGGATCTGCCAAATGTTAACGACTCCTGTTAGCGCTAAAAATGCTAGCCCTAAGGATTGAACCATCGCTAATATTTGAGTGGCAATTATCACTCGGTGGCGGTTCCAGCGATCGATTAAAACTCCTGCAAAAGGCAGTAAAATTAATGTGGGGATTTGACTTGTAAATCCCACCACGCCGAGCATCCAAGGTGAATCACTCAAATTGTAGACAAGCCAAACAGTAGCAACTTGCGTCATCCAACTGCCAATCAGTGAGAGGCCTTGTCCTGCAAAAAACAGGCGATAATTTCTCGATCGCAGCGCTGGAGGAATTTGTATTGTTTTGATTTTTGCTAGTAGATTCATGCGAGATTACGGCTAGAGCAATCCTATTTGATTTGTAAACATTTTTTAGGGGTAGCACCCCTGGGCTTACCCCTAATTAGCGAAGGGCAACCATCGGGGGGCTGCCCCTAGACTCATTATTACGAATCATTGAGAATTGCGATATGAGCCGAAAGTTCTATTTTACAACTCCCGAAAACCTGGATTTGAGTATTGTTAAATTTTTGCCCGCAGCAAAACGATCGCAACAGTTAAATTTTTCTGTCGCGATCGCTTGACTAACGAGAAATTCCTTCCCCGAATCCTTCCCTCAATTAATGCTCAACAGCCAAGTACCGAGGTAACGCAGCAAGGGAACGTCACCGGGGGTGCGGATGCGGACGTTGAAATGGTACATTCCGCCGGGAGATGGGTTTCTGACGTTGGAGAGTACAACCTCAACATTGTTGCCGGCGGCAATTGGTTCTTTGGGATAAATTTCTATGAATCGATTTTCTTTGTCCCAGATTACTTCTTGCAATTCTATTGTTTTGTCTTTGACGCGCACTTTAATGTCTTTTTGGTCAAATTCGCCTTTGTAGTAGTCTGGATAGGATATGTTCAGTTGGGCGATCGCCAAACTTACTTTTTTGGAAGGAATTCGCAGCCGATATCTATCGCCGCTCATCCCGGCTGTACCGTAATCCAAGCGATAGCTTAATTGGTTGGCGCGCTCGGGGCCGCCGAAAATCGTGAATCCTGGCATGGACTGGGCTAAACTGATGGCGGGCAATCCAGCCACCAAGCAACCTGTAACCGCTAGTGCTGAAAATAATCGTCGCATAACAACTCCTCTAATTAAACTCTTGGTGAACCTTAAATATTGCTCGCCCGAAATTTGCGATCGTGCCTACAATAATATCGAATGTCTCAGCAATTTGATGAGGGCGAGCGACCGGCGGCTGAGGTCACTTTTTTTTGCGTAATTTTTGCGTAATACTGATAACAGACATTCAAACTACAGAAGTAGGCGACATAAAATTATATCATAATCGGTGGCAAACTTAACAATTTAGCGAATTTGAATGTATAAGATAAGTTAAAGATACGGGTCGAATTTGGGCGATCGGCTTTAGTATCAACGAGAGAAGTTTAGGGGAACGGCTGCTTCAATGTAAAGCAAGGCATCGGGCGATTAAAAATCGCACTTCAAGAAACCTGCGGAGGCAGGTTTTGTCTGTGTAGGCGCGGTTTCAACCGTCCTAGGAAGGCTTAAATAAGGAGAGTGTATGAAATTAGCGATCGCAAAAGAAATAGCAGCAGGGGAACGCCGGGTGGCTTTAGTACCCGACGCTGTAGCCAGATTAGTCAAACAGGGCGTCGAAGTTTGGGTTGAGGCCGGTGCCGGCGCACAATCCTTTTTCTCGGATATTGCTTACGAAGAAGCGGGAGCTCAGGTTGTCGCCGATACAGCTAGGCTGTGGGGCGAAGCCGATGTCGTCGTGAAAATCGGGGCCCTGCAAGAATCAGAAGTTCATCAACTCCGGGAAGGAGGCGTTTTCATCGGATTTTTGAATCCTCTGGGAGATCCAGCTTTAGTGCAGCGTTTAGCCGATCGCCAAGTAACGGCATTCAGCATGGAAATGATCCCGCGCACCAGCCGCGCTCAAAGCATGGATGCACTGTCATCTCAGGGTAACGTCGCCGGTTACAAAGCGGTACTGATCGCAGCCGCAGCTTTGCCAAAGTATTTTCCGATGCTGACAACGGCGGCGGGTACAATTCGCCCCGCGAAAGTATTGGTAATGGGTGTGGGCGTTGCTGGCTTACAGGCGATCGCCACGGCGCGCCGTTTGGGTGCGGTAGTCGAAGCCTTCGACATCCGCCCAGAAACAAAAGAACAAGTGCAAAGTTTGGGCGCTAAATTCCTTGATGTCGAACTCAAGGAAGAAACCGTCGCCGCCGGAGGTTACGCTAAAGAATTATCAGAAGCCGCCAAAGAATACACCCGCCAAGTGCTCACCCAACACGTCAGCGCTTCCGATGCAGTTATTACAACCGCTCAAGTTCCCGGCAGAAAAGCACCTATTTTAGTTACTAGAGAAATGGTTTCTCAAATGAAGCCCGGCTCGGTAATTGTTGACCTCGCGGGCGAACAAGGCGGCAATTGCGAATGCACGGAAGCGGGGAAAGATGTTGAATGGAACGGCGTTAATGTCATCGGCCCGATTAATGTGCCCTCGTCGATGCCTGTCCACGCTAGCGAAACTTACTCGAAGAATATCTCGGCTTTAGTTCAGTTGATGGTGAAAGATAAGGAACTCAATTTGAATTTTGAAGACGATATCATTGCTGGTGCTTGCGTCGCCCGCGACGGTGAGATTAGCAACCAGCGAGTTCGCGATGCTTTGGCAGCTCAGGCTTCAGCAGTCAGTTAGATTCTGTCGTTATGAGGCAAAGTCCGGCAAGGGTTGAAACCCCTGCCTCAAAGCTAAAGTCCTCTTAAGAGGACTGAAGAACTCATTAGTTCGGCAAGGGTTGAAACCCCTGCTTCAAAGCTTAAGTCGTCTTGCATAGGACTGAAGAACTCATTAGTTCGGCAAGGGTTGAAACCCCTGCTTCAAAGCTTAAGTCGTCTTGCATAGGACTGAAGAACTCATTAGTCCTCTTAAGAGGACTTGGGCTATTAGCCAGGGAATTCATTCCCTGGCGGACTGGCGGACGCAACCGGGAACGAGTTATTTCCAATTACCAATTACCAATTGTTATGGCAGAAGGATTGATTGCAGGTTTAGTGGTGTTTACTCTGGCGTCGTTTGTGGGATTTGAAGTAATCAATAAAGTCCCGCCGACGCTGCACACACCTTTGATGTCGGGATCGAATGCAATTTCGGGAATTGCGGTTTTAGGTGCAATTCTGATTTCTGGCCAAGGCAATGTGACTGTTACTTCGATTTTGGGGACGATCGCGATCGCCCTGGCCACAATTAACGTTGTCGGCGGTTTCTTAGTAACCGATCGAATGCTGCAAATGTTCAAGAAAAAAGAGGTTAAAGCGTGAGCGATTTTCTGCCCAGTGGCATTCAACTAGGTTATTTAGTTGCCGCATCTTTGTTTATTATCGGTTTGAAACAGTTGGGTTCCCCTGCAACCGCGCGTCAAGGGAATGTGTTAGCTGCGATCGGGATGTTAATTGCGATCGTCGGTACGTTGCTGGAAAAGCAAGTAGTCAGCTACGAATTGATTGCTGTCGGAATTATCGTCGGTTCCATTTTGGGAACGATTATGGCGAATACCGTGGCGATGACGGATATGCCGCAGATGGTGGGTTTGCTTAACGGTTTCGGGGGCGCGGCTTCTGCACTCGTTGCTGTGGGCGAATTCTGGCGCTATCTCAGCATCCCGGAATCGCCTGCGCCTGATGCGACAATCACGATCCTTTTGGGTGTGTTGATTGGCGGAATTACTTTCACTGGTAGCCTTGTGGCGTTTGCGAAACTGCAAGAATTGCTACCTGGTGCGCCCATGACGTTTCCGCTGCAACAGCCGTTTAATGCCATGCTGGCGATCGCACTTTTAGCCGGCAGCGGTTATATGCTGTTTAACCCGGAGAATGTGCCGGTATTCCTGGCTTTGGTGGCGATTTCCAATATTCTGGGAATCATGTTTGTGCTCCCGATTGGCGGCGGCGATATGCCCGTGGTGGTGTCGCTGCTTAACTCTTATTCGGGGATTGCGGCGAGTGTGGCTGGGTTCATTTTGATGAACAATATGCTGATTATCGCTGGTGCACTTGTTGGCGCGTCGGGGATTATTTTGACGCAAATCATGTGCAAGGGGATGAATCGATCGCTTTCTAGTGTGCTGTTTAGCGCGTTTGGTAGCGGTGGCGGAAGTGCTGCGGCTGCTGCTGGGGCTGCTGGTGCTACTGACAAAACTGTTCGCAGCATCAATCTCGAAGAAAGTGCGATGATGTTGGGTTATGCGCGATCGGTGGTAATTATTCCGGGTTACGGAATGGCTGTAGCGCAAGCACAGCACGCGGTGCGCGAGTTAGCCGACGGTTTGGAAAAAATGGGTGTTGACGTGAAATACGCGATTCACCCGGTGGCTGGGCGGATGCCGGGGCACATGAATGTGCTGTTGGCGGAAGCAAACGTGCCTTATCCGCAGTTGTACGATATGGACGACATCAATCCGCAGTTTGAAGAAACGGATGTGGCGTTGGTGATTGGTGCGAATGATGTAGTGAATCCGGCGGCGCGTCACGATACGGCGAGCCCGATTTACGGGATGCCGATTTTGGAGGTTGATAAGGCCAAGCATACGATCGTGATTAAGCGCGGGATGAGTGCTGGTTTTTCCGGTGTAGATAATGAGTTGTTCTACAAGGATAAGACGATGATGTTGTTTGGTAGCGCTAAGGATGTGGTTGCCAAATTGGTTTCTGAGGTGAAGCAATTGTAGGATTTTTTAACCGCAGATGAACGCGGATTAACGCTGACGCTCAAACCCGGTTTCTCCAAGAAACCGGGTTTTTGTTGGGTTTTTGTTTTGATATCAATATTCTTCAGTCTCAAGCGAGAGAGATTTCGTTGTCGTTGATTTGGTAAATCCGTGGGCTGATGCCGAGGCTTACCCAGACGAAATTGAAGCAACTATTAAAGAAAATGAGGGTGCTTAAAACATGGCACGAATTTGCCATAACAAGACCTACGGACTCCGACAAAGAAACCGGGTTTCTTACCTAATCTGTAGGTAAGAACGCGTCTTTTCGTAAAAAACCTGTTTTCAGGGCCCTCATGCGTAAGTTCTTATAATTAAATCCCCCATTGCTCCCAAGATTAGGTAAAATTATTGGCGTGTCTGAGGATAAACTATATGCGCTTGGTTAAATATATTGCGATCGCGATCGTCAATGGTTTCGGTGTCGTCATCGGTATTATTTGGGTTGCCGTCCCCACAACACTGGCTCAACCTTCCTTAAACTACCAACTCGCACTCTCTGCGCGACAGCCAGAGCGCGAAACTCCGCAATCCCTTTCCGAACTCTACAAATTGCGCGATCGGCTGAAACTACAATTAGATAACCTTGCCAAAAATCCCGACAGCGCGCCGTTTCCGGCAGAACTTTGGAAATCAGCAATCCACCGTCAGCAATCTCAAACTCTGACGCAGCAACTCCAAAATGTTCAAAGTCAGATTCAAATAGAAGAAAGAGCCAAATATAATTGGGACGATGCTGCTAAATTAGCCGCCCAAGCAGTCTTAATAGGACGCACTTCTAATCCTTCTTCTGCTACTTGGGAACAGTCCCAGCGGCTGTGGCAGTTGGCTATCAATACACTGCGACTCATTCCTCACGATTCTTTTTTGGCCGATGGGGCGATCGACAAAACCATCGAATACCAAGGAAACCTCAGTGTCGCTACCTATGAAATGCAAGTTGCACGTTCTGTTGAGAAAGTTAGAGCCGAGGAAGAAGAGATAAGAGAGCGAGCCCGCCAAGAGCAAGAGAAAAAAGAATTTGCTCGTCGAGAAATAGAGAGAAAAGAGCAAGAGAAAAAAGACCGGGCTAGAAAAGAACTTGAAAGGCAAGAATTCCAAAGGCAAGAATTAGCCAGAAAAGAGCGAGAAAGGCAAGAATTAGCCAGGAAAGAACTAGAAAGGCAAGAACTTGAAAAGCAAGAATTAGCCAGGAAAGAACTAGAAAGGCAAGAATTCCAAAGGCAAGAGTTAGCCAGACAAGAACTTGAAAAGCAAGAATTAGCCAGAAAAGAACTTGATAGACAAGAACTTGAAAGGCAAGAATTAGCCAGAAAAGAACTTGAAAGACAAGAACTTGAAAGGCAAGAGTTAGCCAGACAAGAACTTGAAAGACAAGAGTTAGCCAGACAAGCATTAGCCAGACAAGAACTTGAAAGGCAAGAACTAGAGAGAAATCAGCAAGCAACTTCTCAACCAACTCCTGAATCAACTGCAACACCTACTCCCGCCCCAGTTACGCCGGCTGCGTCGCCGCCGAACTTTTTCTTTGCCGGAGATACCAACAGAGATGGCCAAATTAACGAGCAAGACGAAGCGGGAAAAGAACAATGGTCTTTGTCCAAGGGCGCGCTAATTTTATTTAACGATCGCAATAACGAGCGCGGCAAGATACCGACTTGGAAACAAACCAAAGTTAGCGCTCCCCGCCGTGCAGCAATGCTTTCTCAAGTTAACTTAACACTGTCTGAAAACTTCAAAACCTCTCAGTTATTTATCACTGCTGACAGCATTGCTAGCCCTCACATCAGCGTTTTTCAGAAGACGGGCGACGGCTGGCAACCTGTAGATATATCCGGTGCTAAACCTCTAGTTTTCAGCACGAATATTGTTTTAGGTGTCGAAGCCAAACAATTTGCAGATCGCAATTGGAACGGCACTGTTAATCTCAAAGCAACTGCCCAAAACAACGGTCAAGAAATTGCCTCCACAACAATCCAAATGGGCGTTAGTCCTTGGATGATACCGCCAAATACAGCACCAGTAACCGAAGTTCAGGTCAGCGACAGAGGCTCGGTAAACAGCGAATTTATCTCGCAACTAAAACAAGCAGTAGAACCCACGGGCGCTAAAGTAAAAATTCTCCAGGGCGATCGCACTTGGATGCAAGATACCCAGAAAAACGGCTACGTTCAATTACCCGAAAACTCGGATATACGCCTGTTTAATGTAGCCCTAAAAAGCAATAGCGAACCCGAAAAAAACCCGCCTGTTAAATCAACTCAAGACCGGAATTTGAAAGTATTTAAAATTGGCAATCCTCGTTCTTTAGACCCTGTAAGTCAGTGGTCTGACGGATACGGCAATTTGCAGGTGACACCGCCGATTCCCGGACACCCAATGGGTCGAGTTTATTACGGTAATTCTGGAAATGCTAGTTTTAATCCAGAGGTACTTGATTTTATTCAAGCTCAGCGAATTCAAGGGCCGCCAGTGGATATTGATACTTCTTGGCTTCTGACTCGCCAAGTCGATGAAATTATCAATTTTATTCCCACTCAAACTCCCGGACAATATGTAATGGCGATCGCCAGTCCCGAAGCCGGAGTTAAGCTGTTGGAAGAATTGGAGGGAAGAGGTTACGGCGATGTAAAGATCAATCGCGGTTTGAGCACTCAAACAACAGTCAGCGCCGCCTTGCAAAACCGTGCTTTAATTCAACACAATCTCTATTTGCAAAATCAGAAACTTAATCCGATTATAGAGAAGTTGAAAAGAGAATTTTTACTCCGAGACGACCAATTTATTCAAGTTCCGGTGATGTTTGGCTACAGCGGTTATGCGTGGTGGCCGAATATGGTCAATTCGGTGCCAGTTAACGGCAAGTTGTTAGTTTCAAATCCGCGCGGGCCAATGATTGAGGGTGTAGATTACACTCAGGAAAGATTGCGGCAACTGCTGCTTCCTGCAGGCGTCAGCGTTAGTTTTCTGGATGACAGGTATTATCAAGAATTGAAAGGAAACGTGCAGTCGGCGACGAATACTGTGAGGAAGCCAGAAGACCGGCCTTTTTGGCAGTCTTTGCCTAATAATTGAACCCAGTAGTAATTTGCGATCGCAATTTGTACTCAATATTTACGGAAAGTTGGTAAATTGCGATCGCCCCAGCAGATAGATTTCTCGATCGACACGGACGGTATTTTGTCAAGAGCCTTACGTTACTGGTGCAGTGCAGGCGATCGCACCAGTAACGTAAAATGTCTAAAAGCGGTCTTTGTAAAATAAATTTAGCCCCATGAGCGACGAACAGGAAAAAAAACAAATTTTGACTCAGCAACCGGAAACAATTTCCACTGCCAGCGATGAGTTCGATCGCAGTGAAATTGCCAGTGGCGATTCAACTTCCGCACCCCCAGGAACTCCCGCAGAAATTGTCGCGCCCAAAGATATTTCAGCGCCAATCGACGAGGCCGAAACAATTCCAATTGCCGCCGATAGCGCGCCGGCAACAACTCAACTTGCAAGTTATCCGCCTCCAACAATTCCAACTGCCAACCCCGAACCAAAACCAGCTCGATCCTGGCAAATCTTAGCAGTTTTTCTCAGCGGAATGTTAGTCGGTTCTGTCCTTAGTGTCGGCAGTTTGCTAGCGTGGAGAATGTATCAGGAAAGAGCGAACCTTCAAATCAAACTACCCGCTGACGTACCCCTCCCCGAAAGCCCTCCCCCTGTGGCAGCAGCGCCCGTCAACCGTCGGCCCGGACTTCCCCCAGCACCTGGAACTCGACTGCCCGCCACAATCTATCCGTCGGCCCGTCCCACTCAAATACCCTCTCTGTCTGGCGTTCCGCAACTTGCTTCGCCGTTGCCTTCGCCGTTGCCTTCTCCTTTGCCTTCTCCTTCTCCTTCCCCCGCTGCGGTTGAAACCCCTGTAACCGAGCGAGTTTACTTTCAAGCCGGTGCTACGGGAACTACTCTGAGCAATAGTTTGCGAGCCAACATATCCAGGCGCTACTTACTGGAGTGCAATAGCGGCCAAAGCATGACAATAAATGTTCAAGAAGGTCAAGTCAGCGCAGCAATTATTGCTCCTAACGGTGAAAATTTAGGTACTGCTGACAGCACAGGTCAGTGGCAAGGTCAACTAGCCAGTAGCGGCGATTATACTATTGAAATTTCAGGCGATCGCCAAGCAAACTACCAAGTTAAAATTGAAGTCAAATAGCAACTATAATTGTATCAGGGGGTAGTGAGAAAATACATAAAGTCCCCCTGTTGCTAATTACAAATTACAAATTACTTATTACCAATGATCGCACAAGTATCTGAAAACATCTACGAAGCAAAAACCCAGGAAATTGCCAAAGAAATTTTGCGGGTAACTCAAGAGAAAAAGCGCTCTTTTTTCGGTCAACTCCAAGACCAAATGCGCTGGGACGACAAACTGATGGATTGGGCGATGGCCAGCCCCGGACTGCGGGTGCAGTTGTTTCGATTTATTGACTGTTTGCCGGCGCTGCGCAGCAGGCCGGAAATTGCCCGCCACTTGCAAGAATACCTGACCGCCCAAGAGGTAGAATTGCCCGAAGCATTGAAAAAATTGCTCAATTTTGCTAGCCCTGATTCGGTTCCGGGTCAATTGGCGGCGACGACGGTTGCGCCTGCTGTGGAAACATTGGCGCACAAGTATATTTCTGGGGAAAATATCAAGCAGGTAATTAAAACCTTAGAGCGGCTTCGCAAAGATAAAATGGGTTTTACAGTTGACCTTTTGGGGGAAGCTGTCATCACTGAAACTGAGGCGCAAATTTATCTTAACCGCTATTTGGAATTGATGGAAGAACTGGCGAAGGCAGCGAAGAATTGGCCGCAGGTAGATGCAATTGACAAAGCCGACGGCGAAACTCTGCCGCGAGTGCAAGTATCGGTAAAGTTAACGGCTTTTTATTCTCAGTTTGACCCTTTGGATGCTAAAGGTAGCGAAGAGAAAGTCAGCGAGAGAATTCGCCTGTTACTGCGCCGCGCCAAGGAATTGGGATGTGCTGTTCATTTCGATATGGAACAGTATGCTTACAAGAGTTTAACTCTGACCATTCTCAAAGACTTATTGTTAGAGGAAGAGTTTCGCAGTCGCACGGATATCGGAATTACATTGCAAGCATATTTGCGCGACAGTGCCCAAGATTTGCGAAACCTGATTTCCTGGGCTAAAAAACGCGGAAATCCGGTAACAGTGCGGCTGGTAAAAGGCGCTTACTGGGATCAGGAAACTATCAAAGCGATGCAGAAAGATTGGCCGCAGCCGGTCTACAATGACAAAGTTGCTACCGATGCCAATTTCGAGCAGATGACACAGTTGCTGCTAGAAAATCACGAATATTTGTATGCAGCTATTGGCAGTCATAATGTGCGATCGCAAGCCAGGGCGATCGCCATTGCCGAAACTCTCAATATACCGCGCCGCCGCTTTGAAATGCAAGTGCTGTATGGCATGGGCGACAAATTGGCTAAGCTTTTGGTCGATCGGGGTTATCGCGTCCGAGTCTACTGCCCCTACGGCGACTTGCTGCCGGGAATGGCTTATTTGATCCGCCGTTTGCTGGAAAATACCGCCAACAGTTCTTTCATCCGGCAAAGTTCCGAAGAAATGCCGATCGAACAATTGTTAGCCGCGCCCGTTGCTAACGGAAATGACCAGCTAGTTTACAGCAAAGTATTTCCCAACGTTGCCGATACAGACTACGCCAATACCAAATTGCGGCAACAAGCAGAAACAGCCATCAAATCAGTGCGGGCTAACTTAGGTAAAACCTATTTACCCCTAATCAATGGCGAGTACCAAAATACTGAAGCAACAGTTAATTCCCTCAACCCTTCCAATCCCACAGAAGTAGTCGGCAAAATCGGATTGCTTTCCGAAGAACAGGCCAAACAAGCCCTTGAAGCAGCAAAATCAGCCTCTACCAGTTGGCGAAAAACCCCCGTCCGCCAGCGCGCCGGCGTCCTCCGCAAAGCCGCAGAGTTGATGGAACAGCGGCGGCACGAACTGTCAGCTTGGATGGTGTTTGAAGTCGGCAAACCCGTCCGAGAATGCGATGCCGAAGTCTCCGAAGCTATTGATTTTTGTCGCTACTACGCCGACGAAATGGAACGGTTAGAACAAGGGAAAAATTACGACATTCCCGGAGAAACTAACCGCTACACCTATCAGCCGCGCGGCATTTCTTTAATCATTTCGCCTTGGAATTTTCCCCTGGCAATTCCTGTCGGCATGACAGTTGCCTCGCTGGTTGCAGGTAGTTGTACTTTGCTCAAACCTGCGGAAGTTTCCTCAGTAATTGCAGCAAAAATCACAGAAATTTTGCTAGAAGCTGGCATTCCCAAAGGCGTATTTCAATACGTGCCTTGCAAAGGTTCAACCGTCGGCGCTTACATGGTGAAACATCCTGATGTTCACATGATTACTTTCACCGGTTCTCAGGAAGTGGGCTGTCAGATTTATGCCGATGCTGCGATTTTGCAGCCTGGACAAAAACACCTGAAACGAGTAATTGCGGAAATGGGCGGAAAGAATGCAATTATTGTCGATGAAAGTGCGGATTTAGACCAAGCAGTTGCAGGCGTAGTTTATTCGGCATTTGGATACAGCGGCCAAAAATGTTCCGCTTGTTCGCGAGTAATTGTGGTCGAATCAGTGTACGATAATTTTGTGGCAAGATTGGTAGAAGCGACGCGATCGCTCAATGTCGGCCCAGCAGAAAATCCCGGCACTCAAGTCGGCCCTGTGATCGATGCAAATGCCCAGTCGCGCATCCGCGAATACATCGAAAAAGGTCGCGCCGAAGCTAAAATAGCTTTAGAAATGCCGGCACCGGAAACCGGTTATTTTGTCGGCCCAGTCATTGTTACGGAAGTATCCCCGACAGCAACTATCGCCCAAGAAGAAATTTTCGGCCCAGTTTTGTCGGTGATGCGGGCAAAGAATTTCAGCGAAGCGATTGTTATTGCTAACGGTACGAATTTTGCTTTAACCGGCGGATTGTATTCTCGCACGCCTTCGCATATCGATCGAGCCGCATCGGATTTTGAAGTCGGAAATCTGTACATCAATCGCGGAATTACCGGCGCTGTGGTATCGCGGCAACCTTTTGGAGGATTCAAACTTTCGGGAGTTGGTTCTAAAGCTGGCGGCCCGGATTATTTGCTGCAATTCCTCGAACCGCGCACCATAACCGAAAATATTCAGCGGCAGGGTTTTGCGCCGATTGAAGGAGTAGATGATTAATCTCACATTCGGTTGATTAAGATTTGATACCCGACTTCTTTAAGAAGTCGGGTATATGCTATTCTATTGTTTTAAGTTAAGTTACTTAAAAGGGAATCTACCAAAAATGGTGAGCGACTAAATTATCACAATCCTTCACTTGACAACTGGGTGAGATTTTTAATAAGAGTTATATTAGTCATGGGTCTATTTTTTGGTTTCGCCAATCTCGAAAAGAAAGTTTACTGGATAGACCAAGGTTACACTTCTTTGCGGATTTCCGGTTATACAGAATCTGAATTTATTCAAGAGTTGGGTGACGGTCAAATCAAGGAAATAAAAAGTCTACAAAAGTATCAGCGTCTCACTGCAGAGAAAAGCGTTTTTGACACCATAAAAGGATTGGCATTAGAAGAATCTCAACTTATTCCCCTGTACTTTGTAGCAGCGAGATTCTGGGTGCAACTGTTTGGAGATTCAATCGCAGTAACTAGAAGTTTGTCGGCGGTTTTTAGCGTGCTGGCATTACCTTGTATGTATTGGCTATGCTTAGAATTATTTGAGTCATCGGTGACAGCTTGGTTAGCAGTTGCCATAATAGCTATATCGCCTTTTCAGATAGTTTATGCTCAGGAAGCTCGACCTTACAGTTTGTTGGTCATGTTAATTTTACTGTCAAGCACGGTCTTGCTACGAGGAATGGGCTTAAAAACTAATAGTAGTTGGGCAATTTATGCTGTAACATTAGTAGTTGGAATTTTTTCTTACCTCTTATTGGGAATAGTGGCAATAAAATATGGAATCTATGTAGTAATTATCGAAAAAATCCGGTTTAACAAGAATGTAATTGGCTATTTGCTAGCATCAATAGCAGGATTGATTGCTCTGTCTCCTTGGATTATAGCTTTTATAAAAAATTCGGGCAAGGCCACTGATAAAACATCCTGGCTGTCTCTGAGAAGACCTGTTTCAGAATTGATGAAAAGTTGGGTATTGCACATTAACAATCAATTTTTTGATGTGGGATTTTACTGGGATTTGCCACGACCCTATTTGATATCTACTCTGCCAGTTATTTTAAGGATTTTAATAAGGGTCGGGGAGGGCTTTTATTTAGTTGAAAGTAAAACCGAAATGCGAGTTGGGTTGTTTGTTGTGACATTAACGTTCGGGATAGTAGGAATTTTATTACCAGCGAACTTAATTAGGCGAGGGATTCGATCTGTCAACACTCGTAACATGATTCCCTGTTATTTAGGAATCCAGATATCTGTTGCTTATCTTTTTACTCAAGTTCAAGTTACAACCCAATTACAAAAGCTGTGGAGATTAGCTCTAGTTGTTCTGCTCTCAATTGGAATTGCGTCTTGCTGCCTTTATGTGTCAGCAGATAATTGGTGGAATAAATCCGCCTCTCTTCTTAACGTTTCGATCGCCCGTACAGTCCACTCAGCTTCTAAGCCATTAATCATAACAGACTTTTCAGAGTATATTGTATGGGATATCGGCAATTTACTCGGTATGAGTCAAAAAATCGATCCCAAAGCTAAATTATTACTAATGTCACCTAAAAATAATGTTGAAATTCCGTAAAATTTTAACGATATATTTTTGTACAGTATTTTTCCAGAATTAAAGACAAAAATTGCCAAAAGTAATCAATATAAAATACAAACCATCTATGCTGAACATGACGAAATGCTCCTAGGCAAAATAGTCAAAAAATGATATGATGTTTTATATGGCAACCGCAGGGGAGTTTGTTTAAAATGGAATTACCGAAAAAATGCGTTCAACTAAATTCTTACAACCCTTCACTTGACAAGTGGCTACGATTTTTAATTATAGTTGTATTAGTCCTCGGCATATTCTTTCGCTTCGCCAACCTAGGAAAGAAAGTTTACTGGATAGATGAAAGTTACACCTCCCTGCGGATATCTGGATATACAGAATCTGAGTTTATTCAGCAAGTAGCTGACGGTCAAGTTAGGAACATTAAATACTTACAAAAGTATCAGCGGATTCATTCAGAAAAAACCGTCGTAGATACCGTAAAAGGATTAGCATTAGAAGAACCTCAAATCACTCCACTGTATTTTGTAGCGACGAGATTTTGGGTGCAACTGTTCGGCGATTCAGTGGCTGTAACTAGAAGTATGTCGGCAGTTTTTAGTTTGCTCGCATTGCCTTGTATGTATTGGCTGTGCTTAGAATTATTTGAGTCCTCGCTGACAGCTTGGTTGGCAGTGTCATTACTAGCTGTATCGCCTTTTCAAATAGTTTACGCTCAAGAAGCTCGACCTTACAGCTTGTTTGTATTAATAATTTTGCTGTCGGGCGCTGCTTTGCTGCGGGGAATGCGGCTAAAAACTAACAGCAGTTGGGCAATTTATGGGGCAACAGTAACGCTAGGATTTTATTCTCACCTATTATTTGCACTGGTGGTGCTAGGGCATGGAATCTATGTAGCCATCTCGGAAAATATGCGGTTTAATAAGACTGTAATGGGCTATTTCCTAGCAGCGAGCGCAGGATTTATTGCCTTCTCTCCTTGGACTGTAGTTTTATTGATAAATTCGCAAAATGCTAGTCAAAGAACAGCATGGCAGTCTTTTAAGATTCCCCTTTCACACTTAGTTCAACAGTCGGTACTCAACATTATTAGGCAATTTTTTGATGTGGGATTGTACTCTGATTTACCGCGATTATATTTCCTATTGAGTATCCCAGTTATTTTAATGATTTTAATAATTGTCGGATATTCTTTTTATTGGCTGCTGAGTCACACAGAAAGACGTGTTTGGTTGTTTGTTATGACATTAACGTGCGTGACATTAGCCATTTTCCTGCCAGCGGATTTAATCTTGGGCGGAAGGCGATCGATCTACAGTCGCTACCTGATTCCCTGTTATTTAGGAATGCAGATAGCTGTTGCCTATTTTTTGGCGGTAAAAATGACATCTCCTCAAGTTACAATGCAGTGGCAAAAGCTGTGGAGGCTGCCTCTGGCTGCTTTGCTCTCTATTGGAATTATATCCGGCTGCATCTATTTGCCAGCAGACTCTTGGGAGAATAAAGGTCCCTCTTATATCAACAGCCCGATCGCCCGCACAATCAACTCAGCTTCTCGGCCATTACTCATAACAGACTTGTGGGTGTATAATGTAAATATGATCGGCAATTTACTCGGTTTGAGTTACTTAATCAATTCCCAAGCTAATTTTTTAGTATTGCCGCCTAAAATTATTGAAATTCCCCAAAAATTTAACGAGATTTTTTTGTACGATATTTCCCCAGGATTAAAAACAGAAATAGAAAAAAATACTCGTTATAAAATCCAAACTATTTACGACCAAAAAAATCAAGATATAATTTTGAGTAAGTTGCGAAAAAAGTGAAGTTTGGTTTAAAAAATGCGTTTTAATGTTCCCCGAAAGTGGTTGGGTTTTCTGATAATCGCTGTATTAGTCATCGGCATTTTCTTTCGCTTCGCCAATCTCGATCGCAAATTTTACTGGATCGATGAAACATATACTTCTTTGAGAGTTTCGGGCTACACCGAAGCCGAAATAATCAAACAAATTTCGTACCAGAAAATAACCTCGCCTGCGGATTTACAAAAATATCAGCAGATAAATTCCGAAAAAACTTTAAGCGATACCCTGAATTCTTTAGCAACAGAAGACCCCCAACACCCCCCTCTGTATTACGTACTAGCGCGATATTGGGCGCAATGGTTCGGCAGTTCCGTTGCCGCAATGAGAAGTTTTGCCGCCCTGATTAGCCTGCTAGTATTTCCCGCCATTTATTGGCTGGCTTGGGAGTTATTTGAATCTTCAGCAGTAGCGTGGATGGCGATCGCAATTTTCGCAATTTCTCCCTACCACATCCTATTTGCCCAAGAAGCGAGACAGTACAGTTTGTGGACAGTAACTACTATTTTATCCAGTGCAGCCTTGCTGCGAGCAATGCGCTCTGACGAAAATCAAAATGCTGTCGCCCTAGTTCTTTCCTGGGCGCTTTATGCAGGCACAGCAACACTGGGATTGTACACCCACTTGTTATTTGTCTGCGTCGCTGCCGCCCACGCCATCTACGTCGCAGTTATTGCCAACTGGCGCGATGTGAAAACATTCATTTCCTATTATGTAGCAGCTTTAATCGCATTGATCGGCTTCATGCCTTCCCTCGTAAATACTGTAGAAAACTTCAATCAAGTTAGAAGCACCACAGTATGGGCCGAACAAACAAATTACTTAAGATTAGTCAGCAGGTGGGTTGGTTCCATCACCATAGCATTTTTTGATATAGGCATTGATGGAACTGCCAACGCCACACAACTAGCCTTGCTAATTCCAGTTGCTATCATGATTCTAGCTTTAGTCGGCTATGCCCTTTATTTTTTATACCCACAAACACCAAAGCGAGTGTGGTTGATTGTATTGTTATTAATTGCAACAACTGCTTTATTTTTAGCAGTCCCCGATCTAATCAAGGGTGGAAGGCGATCGGCAAATCCGCGATATTTAGTTCCTTGTTATGTGGGAATTCAGCTAGCAGTGGCTTACCTGCTGTCTGCAAAGATTAGTAACAATTTTGAGAAATTAAAACAGCAAAAACTGTGGAGAACAGTTATAGTTGCAGTTTTTTCCGCAGGTATTATATCCGGTGGAGTTAGTTCTCAAGCAGACTTTTGGTGGAATAAAGGCAGCGGTTGGTTGCGTGCCTTGGAAGTAGTCGCAACTGTCAATCAAGCCAGCAATCCCCTGATAATCAGCGATACCAACATTGCATACCTTATGCCTTTAAGTTATCACCTACAACCAAAAGTCAAACTGCTAATAGAACCCCGCTGTTACACTTCTTGCTACAAAAATCGAGAATTGGCAAAGAAAAAACCCCAACCGCCACCAATTCCAGGCGGTTTCAGTGAGTTGTTTTTATACAGACCGTCCTCTACTTTGCGATCGGCAATTCAGCAACAAAACTATCAAATAGATCCGGCTGACACTAATGTCGAGCTTAATCTGTGGAAAATTACCAAAAAATAATCTAAAACATTAAGGCACAAAACACGGGTTTGCTGCCAAAAAATAAATGTCTTATTCACTGCGACCTACTGACCATAAACGGTATTTTTAGAACTATGTCGCAAGTATAGTTCAATAGGGTTGCTTTTCGCGCTAAGCTAAAAGTTAAGAATCAAAAAATAACATCAAAAGTCTCAAATGACAGTCACTGAAACCTCCAACATTCGTAAACTGCTGTGTGATCCAGACTTAGGGCTGATTCCTCACCTAGAAAAGTGCCTGAAAGATTTGCACTCATCTGCGATCGCCAGTGGAGAGAAATTCAAGGTAGAACCTTACGATATAGAACTCAAAAGCTGCCACACCCAGAAGCATCCCAACGACCAAAAACCCCTTGTCACCCAGTCAGTGTTAATAAAAGTTCCCTTGACTGGGAAAGTTCAAGACAAGATGCACCTATATCTGATCGCAACTGAGTTGCAGAACCAAATCGACTTCAAAATTATCGACTGGAGTGCCTTAGAACGCCGCCAATACGACATTCAGGGCATCCCCTTAAAGCAGCCGATCACTAAAATAGACGGCCACATGAATTACGAGTTAGTATTCGATCGACCAAGCTACTGCTGCATCACCCTGTGCCGCCAATTTGACTTAACTTACGCCGCTAATTTTTAATACCAATTCCCCAAAGTAGTGATACAGATTGATTGTAGGGAAGCGTCTGTAGGGACAGGGAAATGCCATGTCCGGCGCGGGGAGTAGGGCACGGCAATGCCCTGTCCCCACGGTTTGCTTTTAATAATTGGTAGAAGATTGAAGATGGTAGATCATCGCACCAGATCCAATTCAAACCGCTCGATTGGCAGTTTCCGCAAGAATCCTCTTAATATCAGCAGGAGTCAGACTCGGATTAGCTTGCAACATTAAAGCTATCACGCCGGATACTTGTGGCACTGCCATTGAAGTACCCGCAACATATCGATAGGGAATCCCCGGTTGAGAAAGTGGCACAGTTGAATAAATGTCACCAGAATCCGCCGTGCCACCGTCGCCGCCCGGACCAACAAAATAATTAATTGCCTCCGAACCCGCCCGGTTAGAATAATCCGCAAACAAGCCATTTCGGGTAGCACCACCGACAGCAATTCCTACCTCATTGGCAAACCGAGCCGGATAATCTACTTGTGGGCGAGCCTCATTTCCCGCCGCCGAAATCATGATCGCGCCTTGAGCTTCAGCCGCTCGAATCGCATTCAATTCTTGATCATTCAACTGTAGGCCGCCCAAACTCACATTAATGATCTTTGCTCCATTTGCCACCGCATAATTAATCGCATTAATTTCATCCCTAATTTGGCCTACTCCCGCCTCATTGAGTATTTTCAAAGGCATAATCTTCGCAGTTGGAGCAGTTCCAGTAATCCCAACCCCATCTTTTTTCGCAGCAACTAAACCCGAGATATGAGTGCCGTGATTGTTATCATCCATCGGGTCATTATCGTTGTTGACAAAATCCCATCCCCGGAAATCGTCAACAAAGCCATTGTTGTCATCATCAACCCCGTTGCTAGCTTTATTGCGACCGATCGCATCAACACCAGTTTCCCCCGCATTACTCCAAATATTCCCCGTCAAATCCGGGTGATTGTAGTCAACTCCGCTGTCGATAACTGCCACCACAATTCCGTCTCCAGTCAATCCCTGGGCCCAAACCTCTGGAGCTTTAATTAAATCTCTGCCCCAATCCTCGCCGCCCAAGTCGGGAACATCAGGAAAAGTTGCAGTACCTTGAGCTTTAGCAACTGCCGCCGCTGCATTCACCAAACCGAACCCAAAACGAGAGTCAAAACCCTGCAAGTTGCTCGCATTGTTAGTAAAAACAGTTGCAGGAGTTGCAGACAGATTGAGGGAGAAATTTGTACTGCCTTGGTATTGATAAACTCGGACAAAGTAAGTTCCTGCGGCTAAACCGTCGATGTCGATCGACTCCGGCGATAAATCCAATTCTTGAGAAGAAGCAATAATATCGGTGAAGTCAATAGAATTGTCGCCGTTAAGATCTTTAATTAATGCCACGTCAACATCCGCCGTCAAACCGCTGACAGTTAATTTAAAGTCGCTAGTTGCAGGCAAAGTAAAGCGGTAAAGGCCGTCTGGCCGAGCGTTGCTAACCGAGTCTGCGATCGTTTGAGTGTCGCCCAAAACGCCTAAATCGCGAGCTTGATCCAGTTGGTTGCCCAATACGGTAGTTGCAGAGATGAATGTATCGGCGAGGTCTTGTGGAGATGCGTTGGCTACCAAGCCTAAAATAGCATTGGATTGGCGAATTTTAATTAATGTATTGGAAATACCGGGGGCGATCGAGATTTCTTCGAGAATCAAGTCAGCTTCGGTAAGGTTGTCAGTCAGTCCGATCGAATCCACAAAACTGTTAAAGTCAGTAATAACGTCTGCAGCAGCCGGATCGGTGACTGCGGAGTCGCTGCGGAGGACAAAGGCATCGAAGCCCAAACCCCCTGTCAGCATATCTTTGCCGCCATCGCCCACTAAAACGTCGCTGCCAGAGTCACCGTTGAGGGCGTCATCTCCCTTACCTCCCTGCAAGGTATCGCTGCCGGCATCGCCAAACAGGATGTCGCTGCTGACACCGCCGTTAAGCACATCGTTATCTGCACCCCCGAACAGGGTATCGGAATTGCTGCCGCCGAGAATGCGATCGTTATCATTATCGCCACTGATGCGATCGGCATCCGACGAACCGATAATAAAATCGTTGCCGCCGAGGGCAAAAAATCCGTTAGGATAAGGAGTCAAAAAGCCCGGAGTCAAGGCGAAACTATTGGGGCTATCATCTAAAAGATAGGAAAGACCGTCAGGGCTCGGGCCGGGCATAGAAATGTACTCCTAGCGAGGTATATCGATCTAAATTTTAGATTTTAAATTTAAGTTTGTGGTTAAAAACGCCCTAAATAGTCTGTAAGGCGGGCATTACGCACAGTCTGTAGAGGTCTGCATAGGTTAGGTTAAACAGATTTATTCCGTCATATTATGCCGTGTAAATCAACCACAATTCCGCCTTACCCTCTCTATAAAATAAAATCTAAAACAGTATAACTTAATCCCAAATTCAAAATCGGGATCAGAAAATGGGAAAACCACACTTGCATCGAATTCAGAATTTTTTGAAGCTCGCGAAGTCGCATTTAAAGCCTTATTTGCGCTATTTGATTTTGGGCGGGACGTTTTTATTTATTGCCAAAGCTTTTTTAACTCACTGGCGAGAAGTCGCGAATATCCAAATTCGAGCCGAAAGTTTTCCGTTGCTGGCGATCGCCCTCGGCGTCACTTTATTGTCTCTAATTTTTGTCGGCTGGGTGTGGATGTTGATTTTGCGGGAATTCCGCCAACCTGTAAGTGCCGCCTGGGCAATTCAAGTTTTTCTCAAAACTAATATTGCCAAGTATTTGCCGGGGAATATTTGGCATTTTTGGGGTCGAATATTGGAGGCCAAAAAGGCCGGCATTTTCCCCAAAGCTGCTACTCTCAGCGTGTTGCTGGAACCGCTGCTGATGGCTTCGGCAGGCGTTTTGATTGGGTTGATTTGTTTTGACAAATTCAATTGGTTTTGGCGGATTGTCGGTTTTGCTGCTATTTTAACGGCGATTCATCCCCGAATTTTAAATCCGATCGTTCTCTTTGTAGAGCGGTTGAAGTTATCCAAGAACAATGGGGAAAATTCAAAGGCTGAGGAGGCGGCGGATCAACTAAATTTTACTACAGAGTCTAATTCCAACATAGCTAAAAAAACATTTCCTGTCAAGTCCCGTCGCCAAATTAATTTGCCAATTAAACGCTATCCTTTAGTGCCGTTAATCGGACAAATGTGTTTTATCGGATTGCGGGGCTGCGGATTTTTGCTAACTGTAACGGCTTTAACTCCGGTGAACTTTAGCAATATTCCCAACTTGTTCGGTGCTTTTTGTTTGGCGTTTGTTGTAGGTTTAGTCGTACCGGGTGCACCGGGGGGAATGGGAGTATTTGAAGCAACGGCGATCGCCCTGCTGTCCGATCGCTTTTCTACGGGTATAATTCTGAGTGCCGTGGCTTTGTATCGGATAATTAGCATTCTGGCGGATGTTTCGGGTGCTGTTTTGGCAAAGCTCGATCGCCAGCGCGATCGGCGCAGTCAAAAAAGGCGAATTTGAAACCGCATATTGTCGTGATTCTAGGGTTGGCCGTTGAGAATGTAAGATTACAGATAACAGGAATACTGCAATCAAGCTGCCAACGGAATTGATGATTTTATAAGGCAAAAGCAGGTTAGTGTAGCTAGCGTCTTATTTTTAGAACAAGCAATTGGGCCGCAGGAATAGCTGCTGAACCCAATTGCATAGATGCCTTGCTCCTGCCCGTGCGATCGCTCTAGGCTTTGAAGAAAACGCTAGAATTTAGGGCATCTTGAGCTACCCCAGTGACTATAGCCAAATAATTATCACCCACTTTGATAGCCGTAGAAGCCACAGGTGTCACGCCGTCAAGCTGCAAATTCACACGCTCAAAAGTGAGAGCAGAAAATGTTAGTTTTTCGATCAAACCAATTGAATCTCCAGGGCGGAAGTCCGTAATCACATCTGTTTGATTAATCGGAGTTGCATCTTCATCTACGGCGAAGAAGAAAGCATCATTGCCATCACCGCCTGTGAGAATGTCTTGGCCGCGATCGCCTATGAGTATATCGTTGCCCGCACCGCCATTGAGAGTATCATTTCCCTTGCCGCCGCGTATAACATCATTGCCCTCTCCTCCTATTAGGCTGTCATTGTCGTTATTACCGCTGAGGAAGTCGTTGCCAGCACCGCCATCAATGCTATCGGAGCCTTTTCCGCCTAACAAAATGTCGTTGCCACCCAGTCCGTTAAGTGTATCAGCACCTTGATTGCCACTGAAGGTGTCATCGTTATTCGTACCTGTTAAAGAGTCATTGCCGGATAGGGCTACGATTCCTTTACCCATCGCATCTGGGGGTATAACAGTATCAGCATTGTCTGTGAAGAAGTAAAATCCAGGCCCGCTAAGATTTTGTGGCAGTCCCGTGGGTTCGCCGCCCTCTGTGGCATTAGGTTTGGGTGAAAAGATAGATACTAATGGTGCAGGTGTCGGTGTTGGAGTTGGTGTCGGAGTTGTTGGAGTTGTTGGAGTTGTTGGAGTTGTTGGAGGTGTTGGAGTTGGCGTTGTTGGAGTTGTTGGAGTTGGAGTCGGAGTCGGAGTTGTTGGAGTTGTTGGAGTTGTTGGAGTTGGCGTTGTTGGAGTTGGAGTTGTTGGAGTTGTTGGAGTTGTTGGAGTTGGCGTTGTTGGAGTTGTTGGAGTTGTTGGAGTTGTTGGAGTTGTTGGAGTTGGAGTCGGAGTAGGAGTTGTTGGAGTTGTTGGAGTTGGCGTTGTTGGAGTTGTTGGAGTTGGAGTCGGAGTCGGAGTTGTTGAAGTTGGAGTTGTTGGTGTTGGAGTTGGCGTTGTTGGAGTTGTTGGAGTTGGAGTCGGAGTTGTTGGAGTTGTTGGAGTTGGAGTCGGAGTCGGAGTTGTTGGAGTTGGAGTCGGAGTCGGAGTTGTTGGAGTTGGAGTCGGAGTCGGAGTTGTTGGAGTTGGAGTTGTTGGAGTTGGCGTTGGAGTCGGAGTTGTTGGAGTTGGCGTTGGAGCTACAGAGATTAATTTCCAACCTATATCTTCCAGTACGCCAAGTGTAAGAGGCCCAGGGTTATGGATAGCTACTCCAAAATTCCGAATGTATGTCATCAACGAATTACTGCCATCTCCATAGGTAGCTTCGTCTAGGTGAGAGAAGCTTTCACCGTCGGTAAAGATGTTAGGCGCGTAAATCTTTAGTTTGGTACCGCCATTTCCTGCGACAGCTTTAGGGCCATTGAAGAAAAGGTTATTGCTGATTAACTGGTTTCCTAGTGCGACAGAAGGCAGAGGAAACAGCGCTGTGTCAGTGATTTTCTGACCTGAACTATTCTCAATAAATCTGTCGTAAATGCTGAGATAGCTATTGGTAGTATCAAACGAACGGCCCTGTCCAGTAGTATCTAACCCATAAAAGCTAATGAATCCCATTCCGTGAGCAATTTCATGAACGAGTGTGCTAACCAAATCCGTCTGATTAGCACCGGGATTTGCATCGGTTCCAAAGTACCAAGAAATTCTAGGCGAACTAGCGCTGGAATCATTGTTAACACGGATCTCCATTTCAGGAGAACTTCCATTCAAATCCGTGCCTGCTAATTGGTTGGCTAGCGGCATTGAATAAAGAGTGTTTGTTAACGGTGCGCCCGTAAAGTTTGCTGTGGCAGGGCTTCCTGTTACTGCCTTACCAGTTAAAGATTCCCAAGTTGCGTTAATTACTACGTCTACTTTCGAGGTGTCGATTGCTTGGTTCCAGATATTAACCGCGTAATCAAACGCATTTTTAGCTTCTGGAGGAAATAGTGTATCGTAAGTGACTTTAATCGCCAAAATTCCTTGGTAAGCCTCCTGCGCCTGTGGCCCAAACGCCAAAGATGCCTCCATCGCCCCAGTTGTATACCCCAATTCCCAGTCGCCGCCTTTCTTAGCACTACCCGTCAGGCTCATAGAAGCTGCCACATTAGCCCCTGTTAGCTGGCTTAAACGCTGTGCGAAAGCAGCACCCAAATCTCCCTTTGCTACGTTGCAGCCATACAGAAGAATCTCAGCATTACTTGCCAGCCCCTTTGCCCATTCCTTTACCCACAGCACAAAGTCGCAATTTCGGGGGGGGGGGGATAGACACTACACCCCGGTTTTCTTCATTTATGATATTGGTTGGGCTGAGAGCGTAATCGCTCAATGTATCCAAAGTCAACATCGTATTGCCCAGTTGCAGAGAACATACTGCGCCGTGCGATACAATGTGAACTGCTGAGAAGTTACCGCCCCGCAGTTTTTGAGCAATTTGTTCTACCCCGTTGTGGTTAGAATCGAGCAGGATTACTTCTGTTCCAGGCGTAACGCCGTCAACTAGAGTCTTCCAGTCAGGGACAGCAGTATCGATAAATGCGATCGCTTTCGGAGTTTGGGAAATTTTGTGGGGCATGATCTACCTTTAGCTAGGTGGCAACTGGGAAATTATGGGCTTGGGACGAGCACAATTTAAATATTGTATGGCAGTGCTTACTCCTTTATCAGTTGCTTGAATTAAACTTAATATTGTTTGGATTAAACTCAGTAATTTTGCGGACAAAAAGCTTGCTTGAAGAGACTTCGTTTTTAAATCTAAGTATTACTTATGTGAAGATACTTAAAGGGAAAATAAAGTAACAATGAAGTAGGGTGCGTCAGCTCGCATTATTTTCGTCACAAACTAACTATCTTACAACTGACGCACCACGCAACAAACGGTGCCCCGGAAGTATACTTTTCGTGCCGATCCGAGCATCTCCAACCTGACGCACCCTACCGCAACTTTCTCTTTCTCCTCTAACTCTGTGTCCTCTGCGGTTAAAAACTCTAATTATATGAATTAAAGCATTTTTTCCAGAAATTGCTTGGCGCGATCGCACTTTGGCTTGCTAAAAAACTCCTGCGGCGGCACATCTTCCGCCACCTTTCCGCCATCGAGAAACAAAATCCGGTGGGCGACTTCCCGCGCAAAACCCATTTCGTGAGTTACAATTGCCATTGTAATTCCCGTTTTCGTCAAAGCTTTCATCACATCTAACACTTCTTTAACCATTTCTGGATCGAGTGCAGAAGTCGGTTCGTCCATCAACAAAATTTCTGGTTCCATAGCCAAACAGCGGGCGATCGCCACCCGCTGTTTTTGTCCCCCCGAAAGCTTAGAAGGATAAACCTCTGCCTTATCTGACAAACCCACTTTGTCCAGCAATTCTAACCCCTTCAGACGCGCCTCATCCGATCCAACCTGCTTCACCTTTACAGGCGCATAGGTTACATTTTGCAGGACAGTCATGTGCGGGAACAAGTGGAAATGCTGAAAAACCATCCCTACTTTCTGGCGGATTTTCATAATATCTGCCTTCGGCAAAGTAATATCCACTCCGTCAATGTATATATGTCCGGAAGTCGGAATTTCCAGTAAATTCAAACACCGCAAAAAAGTAGACTTGCCGCACCCCGAAGGGCCGATAATGGCAATCACTTCTCCTTTATGAATCTCAGTAGTTATCTCGCGCAAAACCTTCAGATTGCCAAAAGATTTATACAGGCGATCGACCTTAACTGCTACTTTGGAGTCTGCGTTCGAGTACATTGGCCCCCCAAGTTAAACTAAGCACCATCAAATAATAAATTGCGCCGACAAATATCAAAGGTTCAAAGTAAATATACTTTTCTGCTCCCACAATTGTAGCGCGGCGCAGCAAGTCTTCTACACCAATTACTGAAACTAAAGCGGAATCTTTCAGTAAAGCAATACTTTCATTCACCAATGCAGGCAAAATATTTTTCAACGCTTGCGGCAAGATAATATCGCCCATCATCAGTTTGTAGGGAACGCCAAGGGATTCTGCGGCTTCTTTTTGACCTTTATCTACGGCTTGAATTCCGGCGCGGATTGTTTCGGAAATATAAGCCCCAGAATTCAGGAAAAAAGTAATGACGCCAGCTTGCAGCGCCGATATATTATAGCCCGTAAGCTGCGGCGTTGCAAAATAAACTAAAGTCAACTGCAAAATTAGCGGCGTTCCTCGAAAAATTGAGGTGTAAGCAGTGCCAAACCAGAACAGCGGTTTAATGCTAGAAATCTTAAACAGAGACAGGACAATTCCCCAGATAAATCCGAGAAATGCCGACAGCAAGGTAAAAGTTAGCGTTACCCCAATCCCGGACAAAATATAAGGCAAACTCGGCAAGATTTTGCCAAAATCTAACCCGAACTTGGGCGCTACCGCAGGCTGATTTGCTTGAGCAGGTTCTTGCGGAATTGGTCGAGAAAACCATTTAGTAGCTAGTTCCTTAATTTGACCGCTGGCTTTCATTTGCTGGAGGACTCGGTTGAATTCTGGAACTAATCTCGAACCTTTCGGAAAGGCGATCGCCGAACCGCTTTCTTCAGTATTCGGGATTGTGTTAAATTCCAAGTCCGGGTTCGCTGCTGCATAACCCGTAGCGACAGTATCCTCGATCACTCCCGCCGCGAGGCGGTTTGATTTAATTTCTTGAATAATGTCAGGAATCCTATTGAGAGGAGCCAGTTGCACACCGGGCATTTTTTTCACAGCTTCCTGCTGAATGCTTCCGAGTTGAACGCCTACTTTTTTCCCGGCTAAATCTTCAGCTTTGGTCAAATTGCTGCCTTTATTGGCGACAATTGTATTTTGAGCTTCGTAGTAAAGGTCAGAAAAAGCAACATTTTTTTTCCTTTCGGCTGTGGGAGTCATTCCAGCCATCACAAAATCGGCTCTGCCCGCCTGCAAAGCGGGAATTAAGCCGTTAAAATCCATGCCAATTACTTTCAGTTCGTAGCCTAATTTTTTAGTAATATATTTGGCAATATCAATGTCAAAACCGATGATTTCGTTGCCGCTAACAGCCGTATCTTTAAATTCATAGGGCGGGTAGTCTGGGGAAGTCGCCAGTGTTAAAGTCTTGTTGGCTTGGGCGTAACTGGCGATCGCAATTAAACAAAAGGCGATCGCGATCGCCGCCGCCAGCATTGATTTTAATTTTAAACCTTTCATATCGAACATTGTCCTAAAAAATCCCCTCGCCCAGAAAATATACCACACATCGGAATCAAGTCACCCTTGTAAAGGAAGATATACTCCTGGACGCACGGGTTTCCAGAAACCGGGTTTGATCGACAAACAAACGGCATGATTAGCCTTTAATAAGGGTAAAAAACCGATTATAAAGGTATTAAGGCGTCCAGGGCTAAAGATAGATATTTGGGTCACTAACTTATATTTAAAAAATGTCCGCAAGGCACATTTTTAAACAATTTAGAAAGGGAAGCTTGTTTGCTAAATTCCCACCCATAACGATTTGTTAGCCCGCTCGGCACACTAGAGTTGTACTGCAATTTGAGAGAGTTCAACCTCCTCTGATTTGATGGCTCTAAAATACTGAAATTTCCCTACTTTAGTATTTTCAATTATTCTAAAACCTGCTAGTTCAAGTCCCCTAATAAACCCTTGAATATCTTTCATGTGGGAAGTGACCTCATAAATCCAGAGCTGTCCATCAAGTTTGAGTGTACGGGCGGCTTCTCGAATATAATCAGCGATGTTTAAACCCATAAGTGACAGATTAAACATAGCAACGTCCAGACAGCTATCCTCCAAAGGCACACGAGCCATATCGCACTCAATAACCGAATCATTTATAGCAATAAAATCAAAGCTATGAACTATATGCTTACCAGCAAGAGCTTTAGCTATCAGCGCTTCGCCACAACCAAAATCAGCCACAACTAAATCAGATCGCCTCTGAAGCCATTTGATCGCTTCCTCATAAGGAATGATTGACCAGGTTTTTCGGGCTTCTTGATAAAGGGTATGATATTGCATCCACTCTTCTGGATTGCCTTGCAAACGTTTATAGGTAGTTTGACTGTAGCTGTTACTCCAACGGGCATTCATCCGGCTAAAATCACCGTACTGAAGATTCCGTCGCTGGACATCTACAGGATCAATATCTGGAAGTGGAACAAAGATTCTAGGGCGAATAATAGATTTTTGTTCACCTGTCTTCAATCGTTCTAACCACTGCCGTAGATCTCGAAATGCCTGAGATTCTGTTCTTAATTGTCCTTCAGGCATTACACCATCAACCGCAGCATCAGCAACCGTCTGTTTATTTTGCAGCCTAGCTAATCGCCCCTCATCCCAACTCCAGTGTTCTCCATCATCTAAACCATAAGTCACAGGCATAAGGATTGTGAGAGTATCGTGAACTTGTCCCTGACGATTCAATCGCCCTTCTAGCTGCTCTAGTTCGGCACTTGTCCAAGGTGGAATGTTCAGAATTAGGCGATCGCAAACTCGTTGAAATCCATCGACACCAGTAGCCATTGCACTACTAGCAATCAAAATGTCTGTAGAGCCATCAATAAAATTGTTACGGCCACTCTTATCTCCCCCCATGTGAAAACCGACAGTCCATCCTTCTCCCTCGATCGCCTCTTTTAGCTGATCGACAATGCCCTCAACGTAATGAGTATAAACAATTGTTTTTGGTTGAAGTTCCTTCAAAATCGCTGGAATTCTGGCGCGGGTAAGGATTTGCTCCATCTTTAGAAGAGATGTAGCTTTTTCTCGCATTTCATCAACCAAGTGAGTACAATTAACTGGAATCGTAACCCTGTTGATTTTGATCTTAGGCTTGACTCTGGAACGAATTCCCAGAGTAACAAGTGCCTGATGTAAACGCATACAGTTGTTAAGCGTAGCTTTTTCACCTAAATCAGATCGTTCTATACCTGTTACTAATTCAACTAAACTTTTACCTTCTTTTAGATTATTAATTACAGGAGTTGCACTCATTCCCAGCACATGAAGATCAGGATTGTTCTCAGTTGCATTCGTAATCAGTGCAAGAACCATCTGTCGCCGTTTAGATGGATCGTCACTACGATGTTTACAACGATGAATCTCATCTACAATAATCAGGTCAATTTTGTATCGTTCTAGCAGTTGTCGAATGTGACCAGGTGTTGAGGGTTGCTGGAACATTTCATGATTCAGCAGAATGTAGTGATTTCCCTCCTCAATATCTGACCAATGAGGATTGAAATTTTTGATTGTTACTCGACTATCAGGAAAAACGTGCTTGATTTCTCCATGCCAGTTTGGAATTGTGTCTAATGGACAAATAATTATTGTGAGATGAGCATCAATAATACGGCTGCTCAGAATACCACCAATTGTTTTACCTGTTCCTGTTAACGAAAGATTTAACATTCGCTTTCGATTGCGTAGCTGTACCGCCGTCAACTTCTGCATTAAGTTTGGAGGGGTAATTTTGCCATTAATGCGGAATGCCCAACCTGACGGAATTTGCATATCCCGCGCTTGGTTGTATTCGTCAAGAAATTGATCTCTCACCTGACGACCATAACCCTCATCGGTAAATGCTTCTACACCTTCAACAGCAGATTCATCCTCAAAAACTTCTGCCCAAATCCGATTAAGCCTAGAAGCAATAAAGGTAATTGCTCAACTAGGGGAAAAAATGGAGCCATCAATAGAGAGAGCTTGTTGAATAGATTGATAAGCAGTTAAAC